>JAFVPU010000229.1 GCA_017505165.1 Clostridia bacterium | reverse complement strand
GTTTATATTTGTGAATTTTGCTTGTCCGCTTGGTTGATCACAGATAAGGTCTGCATATTTCACCAAAGTTGCAGTATATGCTGGGAAGCCAGCTTTTTGACGCAAGATGTTTCCACCTTCACCTTCGATCCATTCCCAATCACAAAGTTGATGGAGAGTGAATTTCTTTGTATCAAGCATATAAAGAGTGTCATCTGGAACAAATCTGTCAGACACAACAGGAATTCCATTGAAACTCATAGCCTTGTAGCCACCTTCCAATACTGCCACATCAATATTTCTTCTGTAGTAAGAAAGATATTGTTGATATGCACGTTTTACTCCTGCACCACATGAGATGAAGTCGATCTCTGATCCTGTGTTTTCCTCCAAGAAGTCAACAGCTGTTTGAAGCATGTTATCACTGATATCAGTTGAAGTATCGCTTTTGAATGGAGCGAGCCATTTGTTGTTTGCTCTGTTCAAACCATACAATGTTTCACTGTCTGAAAAAATTGCACCCAAACCTGTGATTTCGTTATCCTTGCTGCCTTGAACATAGAAAACATCATTTTCACTCATAGTTGAAGGACTAGATGTGAAATATACTTTCTTGTTTGTTCTGTCCACATAAGCAATACGAAGTCCAACATTTGCAGTTGCCACACCTGCTGAAGTGAACACATCAATAACCATTCCTTCGATAAGATTTTTCACTGAATCCATAGTTGCAACACCGCTAGCGTATGAAACAACTTTTGCAACAGCACCTGTACCGTCTCCGTAAAGCATACGACCAAGATTGAATTTTGATGCTGACAAAAGTCCTTCCATCTCTGCATTTAATAAGTCTACAAATGCTCCGCCATTAGCACTTGATCTGATTGCTTTATCACTGATTTCGATTGTGCCATACAAGTTCTTCAAAGTTGACTTGAATTGCACATAATTGTTTTCATTTGCTGTTGGAAGTGCACCAGTTTCACTTCCTGCACCAATACCACCATTGATACCAACAGGTGCCATTTTGATAATTTGTTTACCATATACGTCGCTTGAACTTTGTTTGATTTTTGCGAGTAATGGATTTGTTTTTGTATTCAATTGATTGCATGCAGCAACCAAATATGCGTCCTTTAACGCGTTCTCTGCACTAGTTAAATCTACCATAATTCATTCCTTTTATTTTTGTTTTATTATTGATTTTGCCAATCTTCCAGCTTCTTGAATAGTAGTTGGAATATTTGGCGGAGTGAGCGGAATGTTGCCTGAACCAAGATCCACTTTGATTGGCGAATTTTGAGACACTCTGGACAAGTAATCTTTCACGATTTTGTCCTTGATTTCCTGATTGGAAAATACGTAATTATTCAAAAATTCGTCGTCTCTAATATAATCTTCAGCTCGTTTGTAATTTTTTTGAACGAAATCCATTGCAACCTCTGCAATATCAAGGTTTTCGTTGTTAATCATGCTTTCTTTCAGCGCGCTACTGAAAGGCTTGATTATATCAAATTTTGTTGCAAACTCACCAACTTTTCGCTCTATTTCAGCTCTTTTGTCTTCCTGCTCAGTTCTTAATGCCGATTCTGTTTCAAGAGCTTTCAATTTTTGGCTCTTTTTGGTAAATTCTGCCTCCAAGTTTGTGTAAGCTTTCAACAAACTTTCAGCATCTTTGAATTTGCCATAGCCCTCATTGGAGCCGATAATTTCATCTTTCGGTTGTTCCATTTCTTCCATAATTTTCTCCTTATTTATTCAACATTTTCTTGTGTTCTAATATATGATTTAATAATTTTTCTTTGATTGTTTCAACATTTGGTTTGTTTTTGAGTTCTCCACCCAAAATATATGCGCTATGCTCATCTATATGAATTTGATGATCATCAAT
>JAFVPU010000228.1 GCA_017505165.1 Clostridia bacterium | reverse complement strand
AGAAATCTGAGACTGTATTTATCAATGATCTTCCTAAGAAATTTACTTCTAAAATTAATCCTAAAGAAGCAGAGTGGATTCTTGATAAAGTATGGTTAGATGTCAATACATGGGTTAAGAAAAACTTCTCCGATTATATGGATAATGAGAAATACAAAGATTTCTGTTCCGCTATCAGAGACGCACAAGAGCATTTTGCTACTTATCAAGTATTTGATAATTTCGATGAACAGATTTCGGATGCTTTGATTCAGTTATTAGTATCTATTAATCTTGAAGATCATGTAGAGATTAGAGACGATATATCTGAGATCTTATTTATCCTTTCTAAAGAGGAGTATATTGATGAACAGATTACCGATCTTATCTACGATATCTTAGTACATGTGGTACTTAAAGATGTATATTTCTTGAAAGAGGATATTTCCAGATTTACACAATTATCCGGAGATTCATTTATGAGATATACAGATAGAATCGGAAAATCTAGAGTTTATAAAACTCTTAATGATTCTAAATACGAACTTATAGATGATTATTTTATCGTAATTACAAACGAATAAAGAAAAAGTATCAGATTATGGTCCGAAACATAATAGTAAGTATGATCTTTTTCCCTTAAAGGTTTTATCAAAATAATATAGGAGGAGCGGAAATATGGCTATCAAAACTTTACACGATACTGCATCTTATGCAGACCGTATGAGTTTGGGAGCGAATAGCAAGAAACCGAATTATCAGGGTAATTATACAGAAATTTTCCTTAAAGATCCGGTTACAGGTGAAGTGTTATTCAAAACACATAACCGTGTTGTTATCGCTGGTTCTCAGTTTACTGCTATGAAGCATTTCGATTTGCCGGAATTGATTGCATTGCCTACATACAACCAGGATCTTGGTCTTGATAACTCTGTAGCTCATGGTACAGATCCTATCAATGTTCCAAAGATTTGTTTATTCGGTTGTGGTATTGATGGCTGTGGTGCAGAGAACTCTCAGGTTTATCCTGTTAAATATACTGGTAGAATTAACCCTACAACAGGTTTGGTTCCATTCAGATACCAATTAGCAAACAATGATCTTAATTCCGACTTAAGACAGAAATACTTCGGTAGAAAGTTTGCTGATGGTAGAATTGCATACTATTTCAAAGCATTTGAGACAGAACCGACTATGCACGCTCAGTATGTAGACGGTACTATTATCGATGCCAATGTATATGATTCACAGAATACAACAGATGCTGAGTTCTATGTGGAGATGACTCTTAAGATTCTCAAAGAAGACTTCAGAGAATTCTTTACAGCAACAACTGGTATCAACAGCGCAAAAATCAACACTATCAGTCTTATGCACGCTTGGTACAACGAGGCTGAGGGTTATAAGTATTATCAGGATATCACACCTGTTACACAGCTTAATATCCCGAACGAAGCACTCATCGATCCTACTAAGGGTATTGATATCGTCTACCATATCTATTATTAATCCATTTTTAAATGGAGGTGTAATATATGGCAGAAAGAGTTGCTAAGAAGATCAAAGACAAAGAGTTGATCGAGTCGCTTTTGAATATAAAAGAAGAAGATATCACTGCTTCTTTTATATATGATACATTCGGTGAGTT
>JAFVPU010000227.1 GCA_017505165.1 Clostridia bacterium | reverse complement strand
CAATTTGTAATAAAAGTTTTAAATAAAAATTAAAAAAATTGACGTAAAAGTCAATTTTCTTTTAATTATTTTTGTTTAAATTTGCAGTTTTTATGAGTTTTATATTTTTTATTGTATACATTACGAAAGTCAAAGTCATGAGCAAATCACACACAATCAGCATTATAAGAGACAATACTGATGGAATATTTTTCCATAGGACATGAGTGATCATTGTTAGATAAAGAAATAATGTCGTAATCTTTCCATACCATTTCGCACTGTAAGTAGTACCTATCTTTTTCAATACTATTATACCTTCAATTCCCATTGAAATTTCTTTGACAACAAACATAACAAGAACTATGAATACAACATCTGAAATCATACAAAGACTCAATATTATTGCAAACAATGTCAGTTTGTCTGCTATTGGATCAAGGACTTTTCCCAATGGACTTATCATATTGAAACGTCTGGCTATATATCCATCTGCAAGATCTGTCAATCCAGAAAAAACTATGAGTCCTGCACATAACCAATATTCTTTGATGAAAAATGTCCAGATTATAAAAGGTATAAGTACAATTCTAAAAAATGATAAAATATTTGGTATCGTAAATATCTTATTGTTTTTCATCTTTAGCTCCTTGATAAAATTATAATACACAAAAAAATATTTGGCAACAAATTTTTGGATCTGCAACATACAAATCAACATTTGGCACAAAATATGTTTATGACTTACTATAATTATCACGCAATAGCAAAAAGACTTATCGAAACAAATCATTTGTTATCGGCAAGTCTTTTTATTAGATATCGACACATCTCTCCCGCATTGGTACTTTATTTTGACAACCACAGGCCTGTACCAATACGAGAATATATGTGGAAAGATTATTTACCTTTGATAAAATCAAAAAACATTCAATTGATCAATCAAGATAATTTACCTATCGAAGATTAGCCCAGCTCACCTGTCTCAATTGAATATATGTACATATGTTCAACAGGTTTTTTGAACGCATATTCGATCGCTTTTTTGTATAACGACAATTGCTCGTTGTATTTTTGTTTCAATACAGTGATTGGCAATTTTGAAAATTTGTAGTCAACAAGCACAATTTCATCTTTTTTCTCTATCAACAAATCAACCACACCTTGCACCAAAACTTTATTGGAAACATCACTATCTTCCACCAATTCCTTATAAGGAACATACATCATGAAATCTGCTTCCTTCTTTATTGAAACAGCGTCTTTAATCAATGAACTCAACACAGTGTGTGCCTGCTTGATTTTGGCATAATCTACATCCGAAAAATCCCCAATTTTTTCATAAGGTTTAGTCAAATCAAGAAGTTCCAACACTTTGTGATAATGAATGCCTTTTGCAATTCTGTCTTCATCTTCATATTGAACAGTGGTTGTGAAATTTTCTTTGGTTGAAAATTTTGTTTCTTGACTTTTCTTTGAATTCAAACCTGTTACCGAATTTTTCAATGAAATTTGGTTATTTTTCCCTGGATATTCAAAAGTTTGACCAACAAATTCAATTTTACCTTTACTTTTGGTAGGAACAATCACATTTTCAATATCATCAATAAAATCAATCTCACACTCCTTGAAATCATTTTTCCCTTCAACCAATCTGTCATCATAAAGAGACAATATCATGTTTTGATAACTTGTCTTTTTTATTTCATCAAGCTTTTCAAATAAATTAGGTGAATATTTCCCAGTTATTATCAGCTTGTTTTTCGCCCTAGTCATAGCTACATACAAAAGCCTTAATTCTTCCAAATATCCTTTTAGTTTATTCTTGATTTTTATTGCAAACTTCGGTAATGACAAAAACTTTGTCCTATTTTCAGCATCAAAATAATCCATACCAAAGCCAATATCCTTGTTGAACGTTAATGAATCATGTTCTGTGATATAAGTGAACATTTTATCCATATTGAATAATATAACTACAGGATATTCAAGTCCTTTACTTTTGTGTATAGTTTGCACCGTGATGCAATCTTCACTATCTTCAATTTCATAATCCGAACCTTTCGACACATTATTCTCTATGACAAAAACAAATTCATTCAATCCTAAAGCATCTTCAAGAGGTGAGATTTTCTTAATAAACTCTTGGATCAAAAGATATTCTTTCTCTCCATTAAGCTTACAGAAAAGGAAATATTTTATCCCTATCTCGTTGAGAATAAAATCTATCAATTGGCGATTTGAATTTATCATATTTGCATTTCTTATTTTTTCGATTTTTTCAAAACCCAATTTAACCTCTTGATTTTCTATATTATCAACAAGATTTTCATACAAACTTTTTTCTTTATTTCTAATCTTTATAAAATCGTCTATTGTCAAATCAGTGATAGCCATAAAAGTAGACATATAATCAACATCATCCGCAGTGAGATTAACACATTTCAAAATAGACAAGATCAATTTTATTCCTTCACTAGCTTCGACATTGAGCGCATTGTTACTATTTACAGGGACATTGTTTGCTCTCAAAAATTCAATCAATTGAGTACAATTTTTATCTTTTTCTGCACGACTTAATATTGCTATATCTTTATATGACAATTTCCTCATCACTTTTTCATTAGCATCATAGAAATCTTTTCCAATTAAACTTGTGATAGTATTCAAAATCAGAACACATTCCTTTGTAGATGAATCCGTTGATGAATTTTTGTCATTTTTGACACTATATAATCCAGAGACAACTTCTTTTTCTTGATCTTTTTTTACCAAAATAATTTTTGGTTTCTCATCAATTATATCATTCCTCTTTGCATCAATCATGCAATCTTTTTCATAATCGATTCCTGTCAATTCTTTTGTCATCAATTTTGAAAATATTTGGTTGATAAATTCCAGAATTTTTGGATTTGATCTGAAATTTATATTCATATCAAACACATCTCCAATGGAAGTGTTTTGTTTGATGTTGTTATACTTTTTCAAGAACCATTCAGGACTTGAACCACGGAAACCATATATAGATTGTTTCACATCTCCAACCATAAATAATTTAGTCTCATTGTTTATGAGCCCAGACATTATTTGATCTTGCAACGGATTCACGTCTTGATATTCGTCTATGAATATGTATTTATATTTTTCTTGCAATTCTTGTTTGATCGAATCTTTCTCCAACAATTTCAACATAAGCCTATTTAGATCAGAAAAATCAATCAAATTATTTTGAAATTTAATTTCGCTATAATTTTTTATGAAATTTTTCAATAAATCATTGAAAATAACATAATATTTATGAACTTTTTCATTATTTTCAGTGAAATTTTCATCAATTTTATTTTTTTCCAAATCATTTATTAGAGAAGAAACATCCGATATCTTGTTCTTTATATCTTTCAATTCTTGAGATTTATCCGATCTTGAACATGCTGGCTGAACAAAAGATTTTAATAAAACAAGATTAGTTTTTAAACTAAGATTTTCGTCAAATTTTTCACACCATTCAACAAGATATAGAATTGCATTTTTTGAATTTTCTTCAAGAGAAGAATAGTTTTCTATTATAGTTTGTTTGAGTTTTTTTATCTCCCCACAAATATAATCATTTATTACTTTTTCACTTGTGATACCGTCAATATATTCTTGACAAGCGTTGGATAAAAAGTCTTCCCAATTTTCAATATTTGAGACATTGTAATACGCTGACATAATCATTTCTTTCAATGGTTCAAAATTGCGTCTATTCCCACCAAAATAATCAAGGAATAGAATAGAATTATCCTTGTCTTTTGTGAAATCATTGATAGTTCTATTCATAGCTTTTGTCAAATAATAATCACGTGTCGCGTCTGAAATAATCTCTATGTTTGGAGAAATATTCAATTCGTAGAAATATTTTTTTATTGTCTTTGAAGCAAAGCCATCAATTGTGTCTATACTTGCTGTTTGCAATTTTTCCAATATTTGATATAAAGTTTCCTTATCTTGCGAAGTTTCCAATTCTTTCAAAATTAGTTTTTTCAACCTTTCTTTCATCTCGGTTGAAGCAAGAACAGTAAAAGTTACCACCAACAAATTATCAATATCAATTTTGTCTTTTGTCAATAGATTGAAAATCTTTTCAATCATTACAGTCGTCTTTCCACTGCCCGCTCCTGCACTTACAAGCTGATTTTTCGCAGTTGATTGAAGAACATCTTCTTGAATTTTTTCAAATTTTTTCATTCTTCACCTCGCTTGAAACTTTCAAGATTTACCACTTTCGACTCTCTGTATTTTAAACCATTACATTCTTTCATACACACATGAACATATGGACAATATTCACACATCTTGCCAATATCAATAGGACTAGGCTTGATGTATCCGGATTTTATTTCTTCCACAGCATTCTCGCTGACTTCTTTTGAATACGATTTCAATCTTTCAAAATCTTGATATTCCAACTCTTTATTTCCAATTGTTTTGTTTGCCTGTCCATTCTTTGACATTTTTATATTAACAATATCGCTTTTCATTCCAGGAACAAGTCTATTGTCCATGTTTTTTACAACCAACTCATCATTGAAAAAGAATCCCTTAAGAGCATATGCATTATCAGTATCTGAAGAATATTTGTTATGTAATGGAAGATAGAAGCTACCAACAACTTTCTTCTTTTCTATTTCCTCAATTGCACAAGAATAAAGGAATAATTGCAACTTCTTACCATAGAACAATTCTTTCAACGAAGCATCTGCTCTGCCGGATTTATAGTCAATAACTCTTAGAGTATTATCGATTTCATCAACCCTATCAATTTTACCTCTCAAATTGATGTTTTTTAACTTCAAAGAAGAATTGTAATTAAATTCTTTTTCAAAATATTTTGGCACAAAGTTTGAATTGCTATCAATATAATCAAGACCTTGTATAACCCTTATACTTTCATCTATCAAATTCATTATTATCGGACTGTTTATATTAAATTTCAATCTCTCATTTTGTTGTATGTACTTATAGATTTCATCACGTACAAAGTTATAAATTTCTCCAACCTGTTTGTTTTTTTTGTAATAAACATCTATCACATTGTGCAAAATCGAACCAATATCAAATGATTGGATCTCAATTTTTTCTCTAGGTTTTACTTTCAATACATTCATCAAAAACGAATAAAATGGACATGCAAAATAACTTTCAAGAAAAGATGCTGAAACAGATGTAAAATTGTCAAAAATATTCAAATTTTCTTTTGATATTTGATTTAAATTTTTATTTTCAACCAAAGACTCAACATCTTTGTCGTCTTTATCTTTTGAGTGATAAACTTTTTCCACATAATCCTGCTTTGACAAAGCAATATTATTCTCCAACACAGCCTTTATTGGTATAACTTCAATAAATTTATCATCAATCACTATTTTTTTCATCAAATCGGCAATTATTTCACTTTTTTCACCCGAATAAGTGATAGTCAAATCTTTTTCAAAACCCAGAATTAGATTGTATAATCTTAATTTTCCTAATTTGTT
>JAFVPU010000226.1 GCA_017505165.1 Clostridia bacterium | reverse complement strand
GTTGATAATTTAAGTATATATTAAGCAAATCAGTATGGTTGAACACTGGTATCGAATCATCGGATAAACATTCTTCGGGAATTAAGTAACCCATAAAACCCCATGTTGGTCGACCGACTACATCCTCGAAATACTTTATGACACGTTTTTTTCTTGAAGGCTCCATGAATTCTTCAAATTCGTAACCTAACTTTTTAGCAAAATTTTCGAATGTACAAACTATTCCACATATATAAAATCCTTTTATATATTCAGCAACATAAACATTGCCGTCGACACCTGAACTCTGGTAATATTTGTTAGTGTTTACAACTAATTTCTTTTTGAAACACTTCATCAACCATGCATCATCATACATTGGTCTTGGACATAACGCACACGGGGTATAGTCTTCGTATAATGTTCTGGTGTATAATATTGGATAGACCATTATGTTTTTTCCTGAACCATGTTCAGAATTAACAATACTACTTTTCAATTTTTTGATTACATTTTTATTACCTTTAGGCTGTATGTCATTGAGAAGTTCGCTGTATTCTTTCAATAGAAGCTTTATAGCATCAATATGTCTTCTCAGTTTATCACCATCCACTTTCTGTTCTTCTCTATAGATTGTGAATTCAGGTATTTGTTTTTCTAACTCAGATATCTTCTTTTCCAACATCTTCATGTCTTGTTCAATGATTTCTGATAGTTCAGCTACATCAATAGTTGTTGAATTATTTTTCAACCCATTAAGTTTTTCACGAATATTATTTATAAACTCTTCATCACCATCACATACTTTAGCTGTGATATCATGCATGGTCTTGACGTCTTTTTTGACATCAACTTCACCGCCACCCAATCTCAGTAGTCTCTTAATTTTACCAATTATCAACCGTATCATATCTTTCAACCATTTGAACAATCTTACAAATATATTCTCTTTACCACTCTCACTTTCAAGAAAAAATGATTCAGTATTATTCATACTAATAGTTTTTAAAGCATAATCCATAGCTGATTCTATTACTGAGAATCTAGCGATATCTGTCTCAGTATAAATTGATTCAATATCTATAAAACTCACAGCGTCATCACCTCCTTATTTATTCACTGACGAATTCAGTCAGCTTAGTATCAATTTCCAATAAAGCTTCATTTCCTGTTGTAATAGATTCAGTTATCTGATTACACACCGGGGCGAGTTTATCAACTACATATCCCCAGGGGATAACCGCTACTGAATCTCCATCGGGTAAAGAAAAAAGTAAAGGGTCATTAATATTGTTATTCATAAGCTTATTAGCTCCTTTCATATAATATTAAGAAATCGTTTGTAACGAATAAAATCAAAAAAAATGAGGGCTTGTACGCCCTCATTTCTATTCACGATCTAATATTGCGACTTGTGCGTCGACTTATATAGATTGATTATATGTATCTTGTCCGATACTCTTAATCAATCTATTGACATGCGGGTTATCTACCCTTATAGAACTCACATGTCTGCTTTGGTAATGGTAAGTATTCGCTTACCATTACATTATCACTAATCTCTACGGACTTGTAGAGTTTCGCGATTTCGTCCACCGATAGAGATTCTACCGGGTGAACGTATTTGCAAATACGATTCAAGTCAGAATCGTATTTACAGTTTTTACACGTCAGACATTTATTCATCTGACATGGGAGGGTCTGGTCGAAATACTCCTTGAGGAGTGCGACCAACCCTGTGTAACCCCCCAGCTTCTTATGAGTAATTTTTATCGCTCTAGGCGATATGCCTCTCTCAAGAGGCTTTATAACCGGAAGGTTGTTTACGCTCATGAGAGCATTGATTTCCCTCAGTCTCACCTCAAGGAATTGTACCGGGTCATTGGATGATTCTTTGACCCAGTATTTAAATTGTAACGCAGGCATATTGTATACCGCGTCACAGATTGCTTTAACCGTGATCACCCCAGCATGGGTCCAATGCTGGAGTGTTTCTTTCGCCTGGATTAAACCCAGACGCGAGCATCTGTATTTAAATACATGCTCAATCGTGAGCTTCTCATAGCGATCGTCGATGACGATCGCTATGTTTTGGGTGTCGTTATTTTCGACCCCGTTTTCAAGCACCGTCATTCCTATGTTGTTGAAAAACTTCACAGCATCAGCGAATGCTGTGATATTAACATTTGTGGCTGCATCGTATGACGCAGCTTCAATGTTTAAATCACGATAACGGCGATTGTCAACTACCTTAACTATTTTAGTCATTATAAAATCCACTGTGTTCATGATTGACTCCTTCTCCGGCTTAATGTTATCCGGTAACAAAAAGAAAATATTTTTATATGTATTTGGATCAGAATCATTTGATGCCAAAACACCATATGATTCTGTCGTCCATGTTAATAATATATATATGAAATATCAGAATATTAGACTAGGTAGCATAGAAAATGAACAAAAAAGAAGGGGTTGTTTAGACCCCTTCTGATTGTACCATCAGTTATTATATTCAACTGATGGCACAAGTCTGAAATCAAATGCTTCCTGAAGGAAGCGAAATTCCGGCACTTGCAGTGCCTCTTCAAGGCTGTGGTGGTCATATGACTTGGTGTAGAATTCATTATTTCCTTTTGAATAGTTGGATTTTGTGATTTTTGTTCTGATCACTTTGTCATCCTCATCTTCACCGTCAGAAACAATTGTTATTTCGAGTTCAGATGTAACTGAGTCTTTTCTGAACTCGAACTTAATGGTCTTTTCATCTCTACAATAGACAGACAGTGTCCTGTCTCTGTCATTGTCATAAAACCAGAAATCGTATCCCGTTGCATTAACAGATTCACTGATTTTATTTGGAATGATTCTAAAACCATGATAATTGCAATAGGCTCTTATGACTTTTTCCACGAATACCGGGGAATTACCCGGTATTAACATTGGGAGATATTCGCCTACTGTTTCATGACCCATTTTCACCTCAGGTTTGTTGTGATTCTGTTTCTTCTCTGCTTCATGCTTGCGGACGAGACAGTGTGATCTGATTGCAGCGATTGTTGTGATGATTGTGTCAGCTGTGATTGCGGC
>JAFVPU010000225.1 GCA_017505165.1 Clostridia bacterium | reverse complement strand
TATCAATATCGCCAGATTCATCTGCTTGCACCGAAATATTATGTGGTTTAATAACAACAATTATATGATTATCTTCGTATAAAATTTTTGGTTCGATTGTCATAATTTCCTCTTAAAATGTTTTAATGGCACTACAGCCACATGGAAGGACGATTCCTTCTTCTTCTGTAGGAAGTCCAACTTCATAAGCTTCGGTTTTTCCACCTTTTATTGTCGCGTTCAAAATATTTGACATAACAGTAGGTTGGAGTCCGGTTGTATAACTATTTATTAATACAAAAAGTGGATTGTCAGACAAGACTTTTGAGCACAAGCGAACAAAATCAAAAATATTGTCTTCAATCTTCCAAGTTTCACCATTAGGTCCTCTGCCAAAAGATGGTGGGTCCATAATGATTGCATCATATTTGTTACCACGACGGATTTCTCTTTCAACGAATTTGACACAGTCATCAAGAATGTATCTGATGTTGTCAATATTGTTCAATTGCGCATTTTTCTTTGCTATATCTATCATGCTCTTTGCTGCGTCAACATGAGTTACTTTTGCTCCAGCCAAAGCACATTCAATGCTTGCTGCACCAGTGTAGGCAAAAAGGTTCAAAACTTTTATTTCACGATTAGATTTTTTGATTAAATCTGTCATAATATCCCAATTTACTGCTTGTTCAGGGAATATGCAAATGTGTTTGAAACTCATGGTTTCAATATGAAACTTCACACCTTTTCTCTCTATCACAAAACTATTTGGAAGGGTAGGACTTTTTTGCCAATTACCAGACTTATTTTCGGTTCTTGTGTATTTAGCATCAACTTTTTGTTTGATTGGTTTATCAATATTCCAAATGACTTGTGGGTCAGGACGCAAAAAAGTGTAGCCACCAATGCATTCAAGTTTTTCTCCTTTTGCGGTGGCTAAAATTTTGTAATCTTTCCAATTTGTTGCTATTCTCATTCGTAAACGTCCAATATTTTTTTCATATCAATGATATCCGGGTAAGCAATGATTGATAATGGCTTGCCTGTATCTTTTGCATCTTTTGTAATTAAGATAATAAGTAACTTTCTGTTGTTTTCAAAATAATTCATTGCTGCTTCAATTGTGAGTCGTTCGTCAGCCAAGATGAAATAGCTGTCAACTCCCATATCTTCAACTACAGAACCAACATGAGTGTTTTCAATATAATCTTGAATGTTGATTCCTTCGCTGACTTTCTTGCCTAATACGTCCATAAGTTTTCCGCGATTAAGAACACCAATAAGTTTATCTCCTTGATAAATAGGGAGGTTTGAATAGCCTGTTCTGTACATTAACTCCATAGTTTGAGAAATAGGGGTTTCAGAGTTGATTGTTACAACTTCTTTATTACCAACACGACCTATAGCCACAGGTGGTTCACAAATCAATTCTGCCAATTTTTCAATCTTAACAACAATATCATCATGTGGTTCAGCAATTACATATTTGCTGTTGCCTTGATGAATGATAGCATTTCTGAGCCTGCCATAGTCAATCAAATCTTCTTCATATTTTCTCACAACAGAGTTGAGCATAACACTGCGACGCACAACATCACTATATGTCATACTACGTTTGAAGTTATATATTGATCTCAAACCATAATCAATATTGTTATAAGCAGTTATAAAACGTTCTGCATTTGTTTTATTCATAAAATTCTCCTGCAGTTATTATAACAAAAAAAATTCAACATTACAATTAAAATTTGTGTATATTTAATTATTTTGATTGGTTTAATAAATAAAATTTATTATAAAACAATAAATTCTGACAATATTTTGAATTATTGGTAGATAATTTGGTTGAAAATACTTGAAAAAAAAGAAAATTTATAGTAATATATCACCGAGTCGTACTAGGTGGGGAGCTTGCGGTGCCCTGTCGCCCTCAATCCGCAATAGAGGGACTGAAAGTGTATTGGCGGAGCAAATCTGGTTGTGTTGAGTAACAGTTTGTTATGTTGAAATTAAGGTCTGATACAATATTGCCCTATGAACCATGTCAGAGTCGGAAGGCAGCAGCATTAAGTGGGATACAGTATGTGCTATTAGGTTGCTTTGATGGAGTGGCGATCTGTTATGCCAGCAATCACTTTGTTACAACTTTATTCGTTCGACTCACCAAAAGACCGAAAGGTCTTTTTTTTGTTTAGTATATAAATAATGATATCAAAACGATACAAATAATAAAAATTTATGTTATAATTATTTCATGGGTTAGAAGATATGAGTGATTATTTTTATGAAAAGTCAAAGTTTTATTATGAAAAGTATAAGGCGGGTAAATTAACACGTAAAGTTGGGGCAATAATCAAAGATGGCGACAAGTATCTGACTCTTATCAAAAATGGTAATAAAGCAATGTTTGCTGGTGGATCGGTTGATGACGGCGAAACAACTAGGCATGCAGTTGTAAGAGAAGTCCTAGAAGAAACAGGTGCGAAAATTATTAAACTCAAATATTTGCATAGAGAATACTATTCAGTAGATTGGGAATTTGAGGGTATTGTGTTTCCAAACAAAAGGGTGTCATATACCTATCTTTGCGAAGTTGAAAAGGGGAACTTGAAGGCCATTGGTTTGGAAGGTGAATTTGACAAAAATATTACACTCAGGTGGTGCACATCAAAAGAACTTGAAGAACTCAAACTATACAAAGTAGATCTTGAATTAGTCAAAAAGATTGAAAAAGAAAATATAGAAATATAAAAATAGAAAATTTTAGTTAAAAAAAGACATCAAAATTGCAACAAAAAACTCAACTTTAATCAAGTTGAGTTTCTTTTAACTAAATTTTTGCTTCTACTGTAGCAACTTTTCTGCCACGGTTATCACGTTTGAAACGAACGATGCCATCGATAAGAGCAAACAAAGTGTAATCTTTTCCACAACCGACATTAGTTGAAGGATAGATTTTTGTGCCTCTTTGACGAACAATGATTGAACCAGCGTGAACGAATTGTCCATCACCAGCTTTGACACCCAAACGTTTTGATTCACTATCACGACCGTTCTTTGTGCTACCGCCACCTTTCTTGTGCGCGAATAATTGAATATTAAACATTCTTTATCTCCTTTATCTTAATAAATTTGTTATAACCGTCTCTTACTTCTTTCATTCCAAGCACTGTTGACTGCATCAAAACTTGTGCCAACTCGAGCTTTTTACCTTTTGTAGTGGAAGGTATAGAAATGCTCAAATGAGGAATTGATTCATCACGAATGATTTTTGCATCAATCTCCAAGTTTTTCACCAAACTCAAAGCCAAAGTTTCAGCTAGAGTAGAGATGGCACTGCAAACGATATCACTTCCAGCTTCTGCATATCCGGAATGACCAGTAATGTCGATGGTCATAATGTTTTGACCACTTTTAACAATTGTTATCGCGATCATAATTAACCTATAGTGTCGATTGAAATTTTTGTATAAGGTTGTCTGTGTCCTTGTTTCTTACGTTCGTTCTTTTTAGGTTTGTACTTGAAAACTGTGATTTTCTTGTCTTGAACGTGAGAAAGCACTTTTGCCTTAACTACGACATCTTTAATCATTGGGTTGCCAGTTTTAACTTTATCTCCGTCAACAGTCATCATAACAGGGAAAGTTACTTCTTCGCCAACTTCTGCATTGATGCGGTCAACTGTGATTGTCATACCAGCTTCAACTTTGTATTGCTTACCCAAAATATTTGCGATTGCGTACATGTTAGTTACCTCCTATAAAGACTCACTCTTAAGGTATTCTAATGAATTTTCAAACCTTTTCAATGTGGTACTACGGGTTTATTTTATCACACCCATTCCAATTTGTCAATGGATTTATTAAAATTTATTTAAACAATATTACAATTAGCCTATCACAATCTATAAAAATTGCATGCACTCATTCC
>JAFVPU010000224.1 GCA_017505165.1 Clostridia bacterium | reverse complement strand
GGTTCAACTATTAAATGACTTAGATGCAGAGGTTATAAAAACTGAATATTTAGATTGTGGTGCTGTTGTGATTTCGGCATACACTTCTAAGATAGGAGAACAAATCGAAATTGACAACACTTGCGTGAATCTTCAAATCGCTGTTTATGATGATTATTCAATCATAGGTTGGCCGACAATTTTGGGAAGTTTTTGATTTTTTGTTTAAATTTTGATTTGTTGGATAGTATCTTAGCAGGAGGATAAAATGAATAAATCAAACAATGTTCAAAAGAAAAAATATGCTTCAAGTTATATTTATGCTGTAATTGTGGCGGTCTTGGTGATAGCTTGTGCTGTAACTATTGCTCTTGTCAATAAAGGTCCAAGCAAAAGTAACGTTGCAAATATTGGAGGTGAGAATATTCCTGTTGCGGCGAAACCTTCATATGTTTTGCCTATGAATGGAGCTCAAGTAATGAAGGATTATTCAGGAAAAGAATTGCAATATAATGATACTTTGAAGCAATGGGAAATACACAAAGCAATTGATTTTCAGGCAGGTGAAGACAAAAATGTTTATGCTATTTCAAATGGCACAATCAGTAATATTTACACAAACTATCTAGAAGGTACAGTGATTGAAATTTCTCACGGAAATGGCTTATTGTCAGTGTATAAATCATTGGATAAAGAAGTGCAAGTAAGCATTGGTGATAGTGTGAGTGCTGGGCAAGTTATCGGTGTAGTTGCTGAGTCAATGGCTCAAGAATTGAATTCTGGCAATCATCTTCATTTTGAAATGCTTCAAGACGGAAAGAAAATCGATCCAAACAATTATTTATCGCTTGGAGAAAAATAGAAAAAGAGATATTTATTCTCTTTTTTTGTTGCAGTATAATCAAACAAAAAGAACACTCTATTTATCGAGTGTTCTTTTGTTATTAAATATTTGTCTTTGTGCCTTTGATTTTTGTTGAGTAACGAGTAACTTTGTTGTCAAGGCTGTCAGTAATTCCTTTTTCAAAATCGCTGTATCCGTTGTTGCTTGTGTAGTTTTCTGTTGTGCTTCCTGCTGGATATACAACGTCGAACAACATGTCAAAGTATGATTTTTCAGTCAAAGGATTAAGATTAACTTTGAACAAGTTATTCACATCATTTTCATCAAGATTTATTACAGCATATTCAGGATCAATATCAGTAGAACCAACTTCACCAACATAATAGAGAAGGTGTATTCCATAAGATGTTACACAAAGGTTTTGGGCATCAATATCAACCATATCGTTGTCGATAGAGATTGTGTCAGACATGCTGTCTTTTCCAAGTCCCATCAATCTGATTGCTTCAGCGTTGAATTCTTCAACCATTTTTGAGTTTCCGTTTGTTCCAACAACATAAGGCATTCCAGCTTTGAGTGTAGAGTCAGCGTCTCCAGTATACTTGAACATGAAGTCAATAAATTCTTCAAGATTGTCAACTTTGTTGTAATCGTTGATAATTTCACCTAAAGATTTCTTTGTTTCTGTTTCTGTGTAGATTGTTTCTCCATCATCATTGATAGATTGTTCACGATACATTACTTTTGTGTTTGCAAGGATCAAACCATATTCTTTATCATAAGTCTCTTGAGAAATTATTCCAGCTTTGAGTTTGTTGTCAAGTTGTGTGATTGCTGTTTTTTGTCCTTCACTAAAAGTGAGGAGTGTGTGAACAAAATATCCAAACTTTGTATCATCAGAGAGGTCTCTGTGATGAAGGATTGAGTCTGCATTTGTTCCGGCACCTTTTAGTGCTTCTTTGTATGCCGATTCACGATTTTTATATTTCTTTTGATCATTGCCTACCAAATAATCATATTCTTCAATAAGTTCATTTAGATCAAATGTTTTTGATTCTTTAGTAAGATAATCAGTTCTGATATTTTCCAAATATAATGATTTGATTTCACTGTCGAAATAATCTTCGAAATATCTTCTTATAATATCTTTTGTTTCTTTACTGAATGGTTTTCCATTTTCATCACGTAAATAATATTGATTATTGATTATATTTGTTGTCATGATTGAAATTGCTTTAGATACTACTTTATTCAAATCATTTCCAAGATAATCATGTTCTTCATTCAAATGAATGAAATATGCGTCAATAATATCAGCAACTATATCTTTGTTTTCATAATCTTTTATGATTTCGATATCAACTAATGCGTCGTTTGCTTCCAAAACTTTTTCAGGTTCAACAATGTATTGAATAACGTATTTTCCGTCCTCAATAACTATTTCTGCGCGTTTGTTGTATTTGTAATCTTTTGAGAAATTGTATACTTTTGCGTCTGAAGTTGTTTCAGGTTCCTCTTGAGGTTTTTCTGTCTTGATATCAAGAATCAATTTCGCTTGAGAAATAAGTGAATCAAATTGGCTGTCAAGATTGTCGAAGATATTTTGAATTGCTTGGTTAACTTGATAATCATTAGGTTTGTATAAGTCCTTATTTTCAAGTCCATATTGATACAATAATTCTCTATCTATCAACAACTCTAAAGTTTCAGCAATTGCTTCCTTTTCAGATTTTGAACCTTGAACGGAATAAGCATTGTAACCATAACTTTCATAAGCGTTTAGCAATTCATATCTGGTGATATTTTTATCGCCAACTTTAGCTACAACCTCATTGTAATATTTGACTTTATCAATCGAAAAAGTCGCACAGCCGGCAAGTGTACCGGTTATTGTAAGTAAACAGATTATTAGTAATGCAAATAATTTTTTCACGTAGAACTCCATATTAATAGTAATTATTGTCTATTATAATATAATTTATTATAAAAAGCAAGAGATTTAATGCTAAGTTATCAAAAATTCAATCATATAATTCATGGCTGATTGAACTGTAAAATAGTTGCAATCCAGGCTTATAGTAGGAACAGAACTATTGACAAATTTGAAATGTCCGAATTTGTTGACCTTTTTGATAAGTTTATTCACGTCAATATCAGAATAATAGATAATAGACATGTTGTTTTTGTTTATAATTATGTGTTTGATTGATTGTTTTTCAGCAAGAGATTTCATGAGAGAAACATTGGCTAAATGATATATTTCTTTTGGCAATTTTCCATATTCATTTATGAGTTCTCCGAGAATCGTGCGAATATCATCACGAGATGTAATATTGCTGATTTTTGCAATAACTTTCAGTCTTTCGGTTTCGTCAATCAAGAATGATTTTGGAATTATATAATTAAGAGCAATATCAAGTTTGATATCTCGATATGTCTCAACTTTTTCACCTTTGAGTTTTCTTAATGTTTCATTGAGAAGTTTCGCATACATATCATATCCGATTTTTATCATATGTCCATGTTGGACTTTTCCAAGTAGTTCTCCAGCACCTCTGATTTGAAGATCTCTCATAGCAATTTTGAATCCACTTCCAAGTTCGGTATTTTCAGCTATTGCTTGGAGACGATTGCTGGCATCTTCTGTTAGCATCTTATCTTTATTATAGGTAAAATAAGCAAAAGCTTGTTCATTACTTCTGCCGACACGACCACGAAGTTGGTACATTTGACTGAGACCTAATTTATCACTTTCAACAACGATCAACGTATTTGCGTTTGGCAAATCAACTCCATTTTCAATAAGGGTGGTTGAAACAAATACGTTGGTTTCTTTATTGTATAGTTTTTTGATTGCATTTTCAAGAGCAGTCTCTGTCATCTGTCCGTGAGCAACGTCAAATTTCGCTCGTTTATCATTAAGTGCTTTTTCAAGAGTGCTTGCAAGTTTGTAAATATATTCAATATTATTAAATACAATCAGTGTTTGTCCTGAGCGATTCAATTCTTCTTTGATTGCGTTCAAAACAAAGTCTTGATTGTATCCTAAGACATAGGTTTTGACTGCTTTACGTTCTGTAGGTGGGGTGTTGATGATGCTGATGTCTCGTATTTGCATCATGGACATGCTCAAAGTTCTTGGGATCGGAGTGGCAGATAGGGTCAAAACGTTTACGTTATTCTTCAAGTTTTTGATATGTTCTTTTGCTTTCACACCAAATCTTTGCTCTTCATCTAATATGAGCAATCCTAAATCGTTGAATTTAATATCTTCACTTAATAATCTGTGAGTGCCACAAATTACGTCGATTTTGCCCGAATGTAAATCTTCAATGATTTGTTTTTGTTCTTTGTTGGATCTGAATCGATTGAGCATTTCAACCTTCACACCAAAATCTTTAACTCTTTCGCTGGCTGTCATAAAGTGTTGCATGCTCAAAATTGTGGTTGGGGCAAGAATTGCGACTTGTTTTCCTGCTTGCACGGTCTTGAACATTGCTCGCATCGCAACCTCGGTTTTTCCAAAACCAACGTCTCCACAGATAAGTCTATCCATAACTCGGCCACTTATCATATCCTTTTTTATATCTGCGATTGCATGAAGTTGATCATTGGTCTCCACATAAGCAAAAGCATTTTCGAATTCGGTGTATAAGTAATCATCTTCAGGATATTTGAATCCTTTTGAGATTTTTCGTTTTGCATAAAGTTCGAGCAACTCTTGACTCATGTCTTCGATAGATTTTTGTGCGCGCAATTTTTGCATTGCGAATTCTTTACCGCCCAATTTGTTTAAAGTTGTGGAGTTTCCTTCTGAGAGATAAAGGCTCAAAGAGTCTGCCTGTTCGTATGGAACATACAAAGTATCTCCACCTCGATATGTTATTTTGAAAAACTCTTTGTCAACTCCTCCCACAGTCATATTGACAAGACCTTCACACTTTCCAATTCCATGAATAGAGTGGACAACATATTCGCCCGCTTTTGGTAAAAACTTTATAGTTTTGGTTT
>JAFVPU010000223.1 GCA_017505165.1 Clostridia bacterium | reverse complement strand
TTTTCTATGAAGTGAAACGACTTCATTTTCAACGCGATCAAGTAAAGAAACAATTGATTGATGATTAACAAAAGTTATCTTTTGATCATTGAAATTATTGATCGTGCTTAAAATACTTCTATTTGCCATTATCATATTTACGAAGCTTGATACAGCTTCTTGATCTATATATACTGTTTTGGTTGTATCGTCATTTTTCACAAACATAAGTTCATCGATTATTTTTGAAAGCGATTCTTGAACATCTTTTGTTCCACTTTGACCTAATCCACGAGCTGCTGATTTTCTTCGTATTTCTATAAGTTGATCACACATTTCTGTGATCATTGGAGAAACATTTTCGAAGTACTTGTCAAATGCTTCGTTCAAATCCTTGATATAAGATGAGGCTGACATTTTCATCTATCCAAAAAATATAGTATCATATTGAAACGAGACGTAAAAGTTTATATCTAACTTTACTTTTTTCATCGATTGAAATGAGTATAAGAACAGAGTTTCCTGCATGTCATAAAGCGGTTATGCAATCGCCATCAAGGTATGGAAATATAGTTATTTTCCCATGCAATGATGATGCAAAATTGCTCAATCTTCTTCCTTCAAATATCAGTGGTGTTGAAAATGGTGCTTCTTTCTCATTTAAAGTTGGCGATAAACAATATAATGCCAAATTCAAGGGCTATATTAAAGTTGATAGTGAAAAAGAAGAAGATTCAATTAAAAGCATTTATGTTTTAGACAAAGATTTATTTAGAGAAGCCTTTGAAATGAAAACGAAAGGTGGAGCTTCTGGAATTAAGATCGATGCTATATATTTATTGATGAATGATAACGATCAATTATATGTCGTTGGCGATTCAAATTTCGATACGCAATTCTTCTTATATAGACTCGATAATATAAATGATGGAAGAATGAAAAGTATTGTTGATGATCTCAGAAAAGCTTCACAAAAGCCTTCATCTGTGATCGAAACGGCAAGACTAGAAGCATCAAAGAAAAGCAGATCAGTTAAACGTCCATCTATGTCAAAGAAAAGCGCTACATACCGTCTTAATAAATCTCATACTTATGGCGGAGATAAAGAAGCAATAAGCAAAGGCATCGATGGAATTGAGAAATATTATAAGGAAATAGGCAACGCAAATGGAGTCGATCCAAATACTTATGAAATGCGCGATTATTTCTATGGCATTTATGTCGAAGATCCAGATAAATTGCCAAATATGATTAAACTCGCTCCATCTCCAGATGAATATGTCAATTCACTTCATACTATTAAAGATAATAATAAATATGAAATTGGTTCAGACAGCGAAGTTATAGAAGTTTCTAAACCATCTGCTCCAATTATTGAAGAAACAGACGATGGCATCAAAACATTCAAATTAGGCTGTGCTGTTGGCGGTGGAGATTATGAAGAAGTTAGCGATTCTTCTTCAGATTTAATGACGGATTCTGATGAATCGGAATCATCGAATTCTGACGAATTCGATGAAGAATTTGATTCTGAGCCTGAAATGAAGCGTGGTGGATCAAAACAAAAAAAGCTTTATAGCTATTTTAGCAATTAAATAACAATTCAACCAATGTTTCTAAA
>JAFVPU010000222.1 GCA_017505165.1 Clostridia bacterium | reverse complement strand
GTATTATGCAATACCAGAATCAGGCTATGAAGTATGCACAGACAAATATCTTGTAGCCCACAAAGGAAATACTATTTTAGTGAAGATAGAGATAGGAGTAACTGAGATAGGAGCAAAAGCGGATCTTGAAGGATCATTTGAACTTAATCTTTATACAGAAGACGGACTTCCAGTAGACTTTGAATATATTCAAGGTTATTCGGTAGATCAAGGAGTGGCTTATTCTGCTCATATCTGTCCAACATGCAACAAAATCAATACAAATATGCTTGAAGTTGTAGAAGATCAAAGCAAGTTTTTACCTGTAAGTGATTTTGCTTTGAATGATGAGGGAAATGAATATGTATTGACAAAAGTTACCGATAAAACAAAAACAGAAGTTATAATTCCTGATTATATTGATGCTATTCCGGTAACAAAAATAGAATCGTCTGTATTTCAGAGTAGCAAATTGGAAAAAATAACGATTTCTACAACACTAACAACTATAGGGAACAGATCTTTTTATAGTATCAACTCTTTAAAAGAAATTAATTTCATAGAAGGAAGCAATCTTACTTTGATTGATGATAATGCATTCCAAAACTGTTCTGGTCTTACTGAAATTATATTGCCTGAAAGTTTAGAAAAGGTTAATAATAATGCATTTCTAGGTTGTGTTAATTTGACGAAGGTAATTAACAATTCTAATATAGTAATAACGTTAGGCGGTTCAGCTGCTGGTCGTGTAGCTCAATATGCTACATCGATTGAAGGTGAAAATATTCAAGATGGTGTAATGTATGTTGCAAATGGTGATGAATATATCGCTTCACATATTGTAGATGCTAATATAACTGAAATTGAGTTTAAACCAGGTGCAACAAAAATTGCGGCTCAATTATTCAAACAAAACACAACAATTACAAGCATTGTAATACCAGCAAGCATGAAGGAAATAGAAGCAAGTGCTTTCTATAGTTGTAAAAATTTGTCAAATGTAACTTTTGTTGAGAATAGTAAATTAACAACAATAGGAAATAGTGCTTTCTATGGAACAAATTTGACATATGTTATCATTCCAGAAAAAGTTGAAACTATAGGATCATCAGCTTTTTATACAGAATCTTTGCATACAGTTGTGAACAAATCTTCACTTGAAATTATTCAGGGTCTTAAGAATGATCAATTCGGATCTTTGGGTAGATTAAATGACATGATCTTTACATGCGAAGTTGAGTGGACAGAAGCGACAAATGAAGAAACGGGGATAACATATAGAACTTATGTTCCAAAAGATGGAAATGTATTGACTTTTGATACAATGGATAAAAAAGATTGCAGTCAAGAATCTTTCAAAGTGGCAGTGTCTGTTGATGATAAAACAAAAACAACTTACACTATAGACGAAGATACTGATGGTTTGGGTTGCAACTTATTCTATGTTAAAAATGGAGTTAGCGAAGAAGAAAAGTCCAAATTGAATTATATTGTAATCCCTGCAAATGTAAAAAGTATTGGATATAGTACATTTAGGGGTTGTTACAAACTTAGAATAGTAAGCAATTTGAGTGAACTTAATTTACCAGAATATGCGAGCGAAACAGAAAATTATGGTTGTGTCGCATATTATCTTGGTATGATTTACGATGAAGTTGTTTGTGTTAAAGAAGTAATTATTGATGGTGTGAAATATTTCGATACTTATGCATCTCAAGCCGATGCAGAGACAGAAACAAATAGATTGGATAGAATAGCTCATGGTTATACTGCTGAAGCTGCTACAGATGTTACATCTCTTAATTTGTCAGAAGAAACAACAGCTGTTGCATATGGAGCTTTTAGTGGTTGTGCTTTTGAAACTGTTAATATTCCAGCAAGCGTGAAAATCCTACAATATCAATCGTTTACAAGTAATAAAGCATTAAAGGCTGTTACATTTGAAGAAAATAGTCAACTTAAATATTTAGGCGGAGCATTCTTCTATTGTTCATCTCTTGAAAATGTTAATCTTGAAGCTTGTGAACAATTACAACATATTGGAAAATATGCATTCTATGGTTGCACAAATCTTGTTGATATCACTATTCCTGCAAGTGTAGAGCAAATTGATTATGCAGTTTTCAGTGGTTGTGAAAATTTGACATTGAATGTTACTGATATTTCTGGTTGGAGTTGTGCTGAAAGTTTAGATTCAGTTGTTTGGACTCCACTTTCAGATGATAATATAGTGGAATATTTATTGTCAGCTGATTATAATAGTTATTACTTTATAAAAGGAACAAATTAAAAAAACAAAAACTCAACAAATTTGTTGAGTTTTTTGTTATTAATATAATTGAAATGAATTATCTTTTTACAATAATTTTTTCGTTGCCTGTCATAATAGATGGTAGATCTTTATTGTAAAGGCAGAGATCTTCAGGTGTTATACATATTCTTTTTGATAGTTCCCAAATAGTTTCGTTTGGCTTGGATAAATAGATTTGATAATCATATTTTGAAAAGTCTAATGATTTGCCCAAAGTGTAGTTGTCGATAAATTTCAATTTGCTGGAAGAATAGTGAGTAATATTTATAATCACATTATATTCAAATTCAACAATTGTTCCACGTTTTACTTTTGTTTTGCACTCTTTCACAAGAAGTTCGGCTTTGTTTGTCTCGAGAACATCTTTGTTGCTTTTTGTATCAAGAATAAATGGAATCTCAATATTTTTGAGTCTATACTCTCGATTTTCGTCAACATACACTAATTGTGAACTAATGATTCCTTCAATAAAGACTGAACCATCTTTGATATAAGTGTTGACAATTTCTGAATTGATATTTGAATTGCAGACGACTGAATCAATTGCTAGTTCGGATTCGTTTATTGAAATTTCTCCAGAAATATAATTTTCGACCGTATCCAACAAGATGTTATTGTTAAATTCTCTTTCAGCAAAATTAAGGTTTATTTCATTGTTGCAACTATACATATCATCAACTAACTCCAATGTTGTTGGTTGTATAGATAGACCTGTTACTTTAATGGTATGGTTTATTGTGATGATACTGTTTTCATCTTCAATTTCGCTTGATATTTCATTTTTGGATTGATCAATATTGTATATTAAATCCAAAATTTGTTCGCTTGTTAGGTTTTGTGTTGGAATGTCAGTTTTTACAAGATTGGTTTCTGTGAGCGTTTTTAATACAGGTTTTCCTTCTTCTTCGACTTCAAATAAAAGATGAGAATGAATGTTTCCGCTGACTATAATTGAATTTTCACAAGCTATCGATTCTGTGAGAATAAAATAAGAACGATAAGAAAGGATTTTTGATATATTATATTTTGTTTCTAAAGTACAAGAGTATTCAAAAGATGTGTCAATTATATTAGCAATTGAATTGATTTGAGTTGAACACTTTTTTGTCATCAATCCTTCACAATTACAGTCTAATTCGGTCATAGGAATATTGATATATAAAACAGGATTGAAAGAATAAGAACAATTAAGTTTTAAAACTCCATCAAAAGAAAGAACTTCACAAACCAAATTTTCGTTTACAAGGTTAATATAGCTGTCGCTTGTGATACTTGTGTCTGCTATAGTTTCTGAAAAAGATTGAGAATCGGTCAAGGTGCTAAAAATGTTGTCAGTATCTATATATAGAACTTTTACACCAATTTTGCCAGACACGATTGCTTTGTTGTTGGCTGTTTCAATCTTTTTGTCATAGATATATGCGTTTACATTTATTATTGTTTTGATGTTTGCGTTGTTGTCAACAGGGGTATTGACCAATATGTTGAAATTTTGTCTTGAAAGGTTTTTTGTATATGCGATTTTGTTGATGATTGTGTTTTCCATAATTTCCTCCGTCTACATAATATACAATCTAAAAAGGTGATTTATGAATGAAAAATCCGAATTGTTGATTTAATTTAAAAATATGCAAGATAAATCAAAATCACACAAAATCAAAGAAAAAATCTGATATAAAGATAAATAAATTGAATTAGAATTTTGTTTCGACATTTTTATTTTTTTATTGCGGAAATTCCCTATATTTAAGCAATATTATAGGTTTTTCTTTTTCGTATTTTTGTAATATTTTGATACAATTTTTCATGTGTAAGACAAAACACATAAAAGGGGAAATATATGAAAAAAACAATTGTTATTGCAGATGAAGACAAAAATATTTTAGAAGAAATAAAAGCCAAATTTACAGATGATAATTATGAGGTTGTAGCGACTTGTTCGAGTGGAGATGAGTTAATAAAGTTAGTTAAAGAATACACGCCTGATTTTGTGATCATGGATATAGTGTTGACTGGTTGTGATGGTTTTAAAGTTTTGGAATGTTTGAAAGATCAAAAGTCAAATATAGTCATTCACTCATCCTTATCAATGGATGGATTTATAAATAAAGCGATCAGTCTCGGTGCGAAATATTATTGTATTAAACCATTTGACTTGAATACCTTGAAGGATAGGATAAACGATATGTCTCAACCAAAAGGTGTCAACAACACATATTTTAATTCTAAAACAAACAATCACATAGAAGAGAAAATCACAAATATTTTCATCACAGTTGGTATTCCAGCACATATAAAGGGATATCAATTCTTGAGAGAAGCAATCAAATTGGCAATAGCTAATCCAGAGATTATAAATTCAATAACTAAAAAACTTTATCCTACCATTGCTGAAAAATACGACACAAGTTCATCAAAGGTTGAGCGTGCGATTCGTCATGCTATAGAAGTGGCTTGGAACAGGGGTAAAATTGAAAATATCAATAACTTGTTTGGAATAAAAGTTTACAGCAGTAATGAGAAACCAACAAATGGAGAATTTATAGCTTTGGTTGCAGATAAAATGCTTATTGAAGGGGCATAGATTCATTGGATAAGTGAAAAGAAGAAAATTTGAGATTCTATATCTTAATTTTTTTAACACTCAAAAACTGAAAACTTGAAAAATTTTTGAAAAACTTTATCAAATTAGTAGACAAATTATATTGCAATAATTATAATATACTAGAATTTCGAAATGAAATTGTCTTTAAGGAGATGACTATGGCAAAAGCTGTCAAACCGGTTTGGATATTATGTCCAAGATGTGAATTGAATTATATCAAAAAAGCAGACCAATACTGCAATGTATGTTTAAAGGAAATGAAATTGATAGAAGCGAGCGAAGATGATATTGGAGATCTTGAGCTTTGTCCTATGTGTAAAATCAATTTTGTTCAAAATGATCAAGAAATTTGTGATAGTTGCCGTCAAGAATTGGGTATGAACATGAGCGAAGAAGATCAAGACAAAGAGATATCTGACTGGCATAAATATATTGATGATGACGACGACGAAGATGACGATGACGAAGATGATTACAATGACGATAATGAAGACACTTCAGGCGTAACAGACGACTTTGATTTCGTTGACGATTTGGATAAAGGTCTTATTGATGATGACGATATCGGGGAAGATCTTGATTTGGAAATCATTGATGATGACGATTTAGAAGATGAAGATGATGATTTGGAAGATTTTGATGATGACGATTTAGAAGATGATGAATAAAGAGGTTTTGACCTCTTTTTTCTTTTGTTTTTTAAAAACTATTGAAAACACATAATTCCTATGCTATAATAAATGTATGATAAACGAACAAAAATTAAAATTATTTATGAGAATGATTGAAAAAAATAACAAGCAAAGCAAGCATTTTTTGTTTGATTTTTCTATGCAAGGAAATCAAATCGATAGAATAAAAGATGAATTGACTTTATCTTTGACTGATCATCATTCTACAAAATATCAAATGGGGCTTTCTGTTGTTGTGGGCGAAGTAAAAAACATTGAAGATATGATAGCTTTTGGAATTCGCACAAGCGACACAACATTTGTTCTTGATTTAGTTGATATGAAAAATGATGCTGTATACGATATGTTTATTGTTGATGATATTGTGTTGTTGAATGAAAGAAAGAGATTTGTTGAAATTGATGAGAAAAATACTTGTGTGGGTTCAAAAATAAATTTTGTTTTAAAAACATTGAAAAAGAAAGATTTTCAATATATAGATGATGACATGATTGCTAGTTTTGAAAATAAGGTGCTTGATGATAAATATAGTGGAACTTTTTTCAACAATCATCTTAAAACATTGTTATCCTCAGACAAATATATGAAAGATATTTCAAATAATATGATGACAGAATTACAGACAATGGAGACAAAGATCTATGTAAATGTTATTTATAATTTCTTTTCAAGAGATACG
>JAFVPU010000221.1 GCA_017505165.1 Clostridia bacterium | reverse complement strand
TA
Organism: Clostridia bacterium; assembly: GCA_017505165.1. Classification (GTDB taxonomy): domain Bacteria; phylum Bacillota; class Clostridia; order Christensenellales; family UBA1242; genus Onthoplasma. The sequence continues at coordinate 8,709 of JAFVPU010000221.1, read as the reverse complement.
TTCCTAGTTTTCCGTATTATATTCTTAAGAAACAATTTCAAATTTATCTTCACCTACGCAAAACAAATGTCTATCATATTCGACAGCCATCAAATAAAATTTTGAGTTTTGAATAGGCATTAAATTTCTCATTTTTTCTCCCTCAATGCTCAAATAATATACCAAACAAAATATAAAGTCAACACTTTTTTATCAAAATTACAAAAAATAAAAAATTTTCAAAAATAATTCTCAATAATATGAAAATATAATAAAAAACTATTTTTACTCTCGTCTAAGGAAAGTTATTTATGCAATTTTTATTTTGCATAAATATTATCTTCGACTTCGTCTAAGGAAAGTTATTTATGCAATTTTTATTTTGCATAAATAACTATCAAAAGATTGCAAAAAATATTCTTAAATGATATAATATAGGAGTATTTATGTTGGATAAAAAATCAATTTTAGTCTTAAAAACGCTCAATAAACTTTCTGATGGAAATGCTTATAAGGTTATTACTACCGACGAAATTTTGTCATGCATTTCAAGTAGAAGTCAGTTTGATAACGATTCAATAAGGCAAATAATTGAATTTTTGGAAAAACAAGAATATATAAATATAAAATTTTATGAAGAAAATACGTATTGTTATTCTTTGACACCGAAAGGAAGAATTTTGCTAGAGCAAGATCAACCAAAGGTAAGATCAAAGAAAACAAATATGACAATTGTCAATTATTTACTAGTAGGCTGCTCAGCTTTTATAGGTAGTATGTTGGCACTTCTCATTTTCTTCTATCTTATATAAAGGAAAGATATGTTAACCTTCAAAGAAAGTTATGTTATGGAATATGTTTATCAAAAATGTCAAGGCAAAAAGTCTTGTCTTATTTCTCCGAGAGAAATCATTTCTTTCGTAGCTGATAAATACGTGATTTATCCTGACGAACTTGAAAAGATCATGACTAATTTGAGTTATGACAACTATATTGAATTGTTAAAATCAGACAGAAAAGGCAGTCCTGTCTTCTGTGTATCTTTGAAACTTAAAGGTGAAGGTTTCCACAGAGAAATCACAAACAACAAGCGTAATCGTTGGTACTCAATCGGTTCAAAATGTGTTTTGGCGGTTATAGGTGCTTTGGTTGCTTTTGGCGTAACAATGATTCTCAAATCTATTATAGGTTAACATATGGAATATCGCAAATTTGAATTAGTATCAAAATATAAACCGACCGGTGATCAGCCCGAGGCAATAAACAATCTTGTTGAGGGATTAAAAGATGGATTATCAAGTCAAGTCCTCAAAGGTGTAACCGGAAGTGGTAAAACTTTTACAATGGCAAACGTTATTGCCAAAGCAAATCGTCCCACACTGATCCTTGCTCACAACAAAACCCTTGCAGCTCAATTATGCAACGAGTTTCGTGAGTTTTTCCCAAACAATCGTGTGGAATTTTTTGTATCATATTATGATTATTATCAACCCGAAGCATACATTGTTTCTAGTGATACCTATATTGAAAAAGACATGAGTGTAAATGATGAAATTGACAAGTTGCGTCATAGCGCTACAAGCAGTCTGCTTGAACGTAGTGATACAATAGTGGTCGCATCAGTTTCATGTATCTATGGTCTAGGTGCACCCAAGGAGTATTATGATCTGCATATATCTTTGCGTGTTGGCGAAAAAATGACTCGTGAAGATCTTATTCATAGACTAATCAATATTCAATATGAACGAAGCGAAATTGATTTCAAACGTTCGACATTCCGTGCTCGAGGAGATGTTGTTGATATATTCCCTGCTGACAGTAGCGAAATAGCAATCAGAGTCGAATTATTTGATGACATCATTGAATCAATCAGCGAATTTGACACTATTACAGGAAAGGTTTTAAACAAGCTTCAACATGCGCCAATCTTCCCTGCGAGCCATTACGCAGTCGGAAGCGAAAAATTGCATCAAGCAATCAATCAAATTCGTGAAGATGCTATCAAAGCAGAAGATCAATTCACTCAAGATGGAAAATATATAGAAGCTCAGCGAATACGAGAAAGAACAAATTACGATCTAGAGATGATGAGTGAAATGGGATATTGTTCAGGAATTGAAAATTATTCAAGATACTTTGATGGTAGACGTCCAGGAGAACCTCCATACACTTTGTTAGACTATTTTCCTGAAGGTTTTCTACTATTCGTAGACGAAAGTCATATTACATTACCTCAAGTACGCGGAATGTACAACGGCGATAGAGCACGAAAAACAAGTTTGGTCGATTATGGATTTAGATTGCCAAGTGCTTTTGACAACCGCCCTCTTGATTTTGAAGAGTTCAATTCTAGAATTGGTCAAACAATATATGTTTCAGCAACTCCAAATGATTATGAGTTAAATTTGTCAGGCCAGGTAGTTGAACAAATCATTCGTCCTACATATCTATTAGACCCAATCGTTGAAGTAAGACCTAGCGAAGGTCAGATAGACAACTTGCATGATGAAATCTCAAAACAAATTGAAAAGAAAGGCAAAGTCCTTGTAACCACTCTGACCAAGAAAATGGCAGAAGATTTATGCTCATATTTCGGAGAGAATGGTATAAGAGTGAAGTATCTGCACAGTGATATAGACACTTTGGAAAGAGTGAAAATTATCAACGAACTTCGTGCCGACGAATTTGACGTATTGATTGGTATCAACCTTCTTCGTGAAGGATTAGACCTTCCTGAAGTAAGTTTGGTAGCAATACTTGATGCCGACAAAGAAGGATTTTTGAGAAGCGCGACTTCTCTCATTCAAACCATTGGACGAGCAGCAAGAAATAGTGAAAGCAAAGTTGTTATGTACGCTGACAGAATGACTGATAGTATGAAAAAAGCGATTGACGAAACCAACAGACGTAGATCAATACAACAAGAATACAACGAAAAACACAATGTAAAACCAATGACAATCAAAAAAGACATTGTGGATTCATTAAAAATTCGTATCGATAAAGATGAAGATAATATCTCAAAACAAGATATTCCAAAGAAAATCGAACAACTCAAAGGAATGATGAACACTGCAGCCTCTCAATTAGACTTTGAGACAGCAATCAAACTTAGAGAAGAAATTGCAAAACTCAAACGCAAATTAAAATAAAACACTTGTGATACAAGTGTTTTTTGTTTAGTATATTTTAACATAAAAAGAACTAACGGTGCCGTTAGTTCTTTTCAATTTTATTCAACATCACCAGTTTTTGCTTCTGATTCAGTTTCTTCAGTTTTAACTTCTTCAGCCTTAACTTCTTCAACTTTTGTTTCTTCAGATTTTGTTTCTTTGTTTTCAACAGAGTTTGAAGATGTTACAGCAGATTTGTTAGATTTTTTCTTTCCGCCTTTGCCTTTTCTTGAAGCAATCAAGAAGAATGCTACAATACCAACAAGCAATACTGAAGATATGATTATGAGAATAATACCCAATTTGTTGTCTTTGTTATCCTTTCCAGCTGTTGCTTTGTTGATAACATTGAATGAGTAAGATATTTCATTTGAATTTCCATTTCCATCATTTACTGAAATCTTAACAGTATATTTTCCAGCTTCTTCAAGTTTGTAATATTTGAAACTTTGAGTATTAGATTCAGTTGTGTAGTCAGCATCTGAACTGAAAGTTACATCCATGTCTGTTCTACCCAACTTATTGTCATTACCCTTGCTGTCCATATCAGTCATTGTATATCCAGTATCAATTGTTGTTGTCTTACCATTGTTGATAATTACAACTTCAATCTTACCTTCAGATGAGATATTCAACTTATAGTCAATTTCTTTTCCTTCAAGGACAATATTTTCTTCCAATTTAGTTTTATTTGACAAACCAAGATCAGGTTTTCTATCATCACCAACTTTGATTGTATAAGTCTTTGTCAAAACAGAATTCTTACCAGCATCTCTGTCAGCGATTGATTCATAAGCAGTATATGTTACAGTATAAGTTCCCTTTGTACTTGGCATGAATGTGTTGTTTGTAACTTCAACATTTCCACCTTGGCGAGTAACTTTCACTGCTACAGCAAGTTGTTTGTCTCCGCGCTTTGCAGAAATTGTAGGAAGTTTAACTGCTTCATCTTTGCTTACATCAAAGTAACCATAGCTTTCACCAGTTTTTGGTTTTTCACCAATTCTATCAACAGTGTTTTCCCATTCAGCTTCTTGCAATGAATTAACATTGATATACAAAATTTCTGTTACAGTCTTTCCGTTATAAGTTGCTTTGAATTCAACTTCGTACATACCGATTTCTCTGAACTTGTAAGTATACTTACCTGTTCTGTCATAATCCAAACCTTTTGCAATAATTCTCAATGATTTATCTGCTTCTGCAACATCACTAGTTACATCAAATCCTTTGCTTGTTTTGATAATACCCTCAAAAGATACTTCTGTGTCAGTCTTCACTGTTACAGTGTTTCCTGCTTGGCTGAGTCCTTCACCTGAAGCATTGATTGAAAGTGTTGGAGCAGATCTATCAGCAACATCAAATGTGAAATAAATCACTTTTGTATTACCAGCATCATCCATTGCTGTATAAACGACATAATATGTTCCTTCTACATTTTGAGCTGGAATAATTTTTCCACCAATAGTGTTAGGATCAGTGATTGTATCATCAAGAATGATACCATTGTAATCGTCTGGGGTAACAGTTTCTTTACCTTCAGTCATCACATAGTAGTGTGCACTTAATGTCAAGTATTCATCATTGTCGCTGAATTTCACAGTTGGTAAAACAACCTCTTCTTTATCAACTTTCACTTTATAAGCATTATCAAATGTAGTTGTATTGCTTATTGTTGGGATGCTTGTATCATCTTCAGTTGTTTTGATATTGATTGTCTTAATTGATGTGTATCCAACGATATCGTCATTGTTCATAGCCATTGCTACAATATAAACATTTTTGTTTGAAGCAACGTTTTCTAATGTGAAGTTAAATTCGCCATCACTATTTGCATCAATAAAGTTGAATCCAGATAAAGCTGTTCTAAATTGAGTATTATCGAATGCATGAGAATATCCCACAGTTGTAATTCCACTCAATGCAGATCTCACTTTTGTATCTAAATCTACAGGTTTTGTATAAGTGTAGAATAATACAGTTTTAAGGTTAGAGTCTGTTGAATCATTTGCAACAACTTTAACTTTGAGTTCATCACCAGCTTCCATCTCATTTGGAATATTAAGACTAGTATCAAATGAAACTACTGGAGTTTTCTTAATTTCTCTATTGTAAAGAGCATTTTTATCAATATTTATTGTATAAGTCTTGCTATCAGTTGATGATTTTGCATCATTTTTCAAGATTGAATAATAATAGAGCTTATATTCACCGTCAAATTCACCATCTTTTACAATATTGGCATCATAAGAGAATTTGAATATTTGTTCTTTGTTTGTTTCAATCTTTGTATCAGTCTTTGACAAATCTCTTTGTCCAAGTTTTTCTTTCCAAAGTTTAGCTGCATCTGAAGTTGTATCAAATCTTTCTGCTTCAGCTTTGCTTGAATCATAAATACCTTTGAATTTGTAAGTGTTATTTTTTACTTCAATGATATATTTTCCGTCAAAGCTAGAATCAATAGCAGCAATTTCAGTGTCTTTTACAAATTTGACATCAGCTGAAACAAATGCATAGTTCCAACCTTCTTCAAATGAGAATGTACCATCTTGATTTTCAGTAATTTTCAAAGCTACAATGCTTGAACCATCACGTTTTACGTTATCGATATAATAGTTCTTGCTGTCGCTTGTTTTTTGAATATAACGAACAAATGAGAAATCTTCAAACTTGCTGATTGCATCAGTAGCATAAACTGCAGGTATAACAACTTCGTCATAACCCATTGTTGATTCAAATTGAACTTCTTTGTCAGTTTTAACTTCACCTTTCAATGAGCCGTCAGCATTCAAGTCATAGTTGTATGACATAGTGATGTTTGGAGTAGTGTTATTCTTAACATCTTTCACAGTTACTTCGATTGAAGCAGATCTTTCATAAGCATCTGTTACTGTATATGTGAATGTATAATCACCTTTGAGATCTGTCCATTTTGTAGGATTTTCGCCGCTAGCATTTTTGAACTTATCGAGAGTCATATCGATAGTGAAAGTATTGATCAATGTTTGAGAATAATCTCCATGTTTAACAACAATTTTTGTGTTGTGATCAATTGCAGATTCACCTTTTGCACTCATGATAACATCTGGCAAAGTTATGCCTGTGTTACCCAAAACAATATTTAAAATTGATGGTTTGCTTGCTTTGAGTTCTTCCTTTGTTGGAGCAACATAATCTGTTGTACTTTGAACTTCAAATGCTATAGTTTCTTGAGGTTGATCATCACCTTTATTGAAGCTATAAGTGAGTTTGAATTCTCCTATTGTTGATGGAACAAAATAGTATTCTCCATCATATTTGTAGAATCCTTTTGAATAATCTGTTGCAGAAGTTCCTTCTTTCAATTCAATGATAGTATTACCATTGTTTGTAGACAATTTGATCATGTCAGGATCAAGAAGGCTATTTCCTTCCTTGTCTGCTTTATTTTTAACTTTAGCGATTGGGAGTTTGTAAGCTTTTTGATCATTTTGAGCCATTTTTGAAGGCAACAAAATCTTTGCTCCAGTTTTGTCCACAATTTCTGAAACAAATTCATATCTAGCGTTTGTTACATTTACTTGATATGGAGTTGAAGCATATACCTTTGTACCAGCTGTTACTATATACATAACTTGGTATTTGCCAGAACTAAGAGCAAGTGGAGAAATTGTTCCATCTCCATTTTCTTTGAAATACTCAGTATTTTTATCATCAGTTGAATATTCATAACTATTCATACTTGGATCAAATACTCTGACTGTCAATTTAGCACCAGCTCCGAAGCCTGCGATATCCACAAGCGGAATCTTGAGTTGTGCATCTTGAACACTAAGATCAACGTCTTTGATTTTGACGCCATTGATTGCCAATTTGTATTCGGCATTGATAGTTTCGCTTGCTGCGAATGCTGTGTAAGTAGGTGCAAATGCAAACGCAAAACTCACCAAAGCGAATGCCATAAAGCACAATAATACTTTAAAATATTTTTTGATAAATGTCATAATGTCTCCTATTTAATGTTTTATCATTTCAATTGTAATAAATTGGCGAAAATTTGTCAAACAAATTAAGCAATAAATCACAAATCTTTACAAGTTTAGTTTAATTTTTTTTGAGGATATTATCATAAGAAAAAAAACTAGTTATGTCGAATAATCGAACATAATTAGTTTTCTTGTTTTTAGTCTTTAAAATTGCCTATTGTGAGCGTTTTCTAAAACGTTTAATTGTTCTTCTGCATATTCTTTTGTTATGAAATTATACTCATCACTACTTGCCAAAAAGTATTGTTTTCTTCTATGCTCTTGTAACTTTTCTCTAAACGATTTATTTGTCAATTTATAATTCTCAAGCAGTGTTTTGTTCAAATAAGCAAAATCAACACTTCCACTGTCTATCAAATCTCTTTTGAGTTCCAATGATAATTCTGCCGGTTCTACTCCATCTTCACCCTCAAATTCAGTGAGCACATTAAAATCTTCCACACTTGTAACTATTCGTGCAACACTTTTCACTTTTTCTCTTATCGTAAAGTTCAATTCCTTAACCGCATTGGCATCCATATAATAAAATTCAAAAAGACGCTCTGGTTCACCAAAAATTGCTTTGACATTTTTTGGACGCTTCCAAATTACACGATCACCATATATGCCTCGGCCACGCTTATATTCCACTATCTCATAAAAATTGTTAATGAGAAAATCAAGCTGAGACCAATTAGCTTCATTAACTTTTGTCATAAAAATTCCTTTTAAGCAAATGCGTCAACCAACAAAACTGTATCTTTTGGGTTTGCTTTTGAGATTTCTTCAAAATCTGATGGAGATTCAATCTCACAATCAAATTTTATTGCACATTCAACTATTGCACAAAGTTTTGCTTTTGCACGCAAAAAAGCATCAACTAATGTTTCACCATCAGCGACGATCCCCAAATCAACAATTTTAATTGCCCACCAACCCGTGTTGGTACCCTTTTCATCATCTTTGTATGCAATTGCAGGATAAACTAAATCTTTCATATAAACCTCTCAGATAAGTAGAAAATAAAATCTATACATATCCAAGATAAGTATATCACAAATATTTTTTTATGTAAAACAAATTTTGTCATTTTTTGAATTTTGCAAATCTTAGATTTTTAGTCATTTTTGCAATAAAAACAACTCCCACAGATGTGGGAGAATATTATGCAGAAAAACTTACTTCTTGTTCTTCTTTCTTTGTAATATTGTTTGCAGTTTTAACTATAAGTTTTGAAATATCTTTAACTTTTTTTGTAGAAATTGTATCATTTACTTCCATACTTAACACTGAAGCTTCATGATAAATTTTGTCTTTCATTGCAAGCTTACTCATCAATGAATCTTTAGGAGTAAGACCAGAGCCAACAAGATCGGAAGCTTTGATATTCATCTTTTCTTCCTCAATCATTTTCTTGAAAAGTTCTTTCGCATTAGCATAATTGTTTGCCATATATGCCCTCCTGTTTGTATTTATCTGGCTACATGATATCACAAAAAATTTAATTTGTAAATAGTTTTTTGACATTTTCTTTAATTTATTTTTATTTTAAT
>JAFVPU010000220.1 GCA_017505165.1 Clostridia bacterium | reverse complement strand
TGGTAGAATTGTAAAGGCGGATATTAAGTCTACAACCATCGATTATAATAATGAAACAACCGAAGTTTCATATGATACTATGGAATATAATTATGATATTGATGATTTAAATAATTTAAAAGCAGAATATGAAACAATCAAAAAATTTGCATTGAAAGATTAAAAAAAAGACAAGAATTAAATCTTGTCTTTTTTTATGATGCTGGAATGTAATCGTATTTGTCAAAGTAGTCGCTGTAATAGATTTTGTCGATTAGTTCAAGCTTTAATAAATGTTTTTCAGCACGCTGTATGAAGTCAACTCTTGCAGAATCAGTGAAATCCTTTGTGAACAATGGATCTTTGATTGAATAACAGATGATTTTGTCTGTAACAAATAATCCATATGCGCGAGAATAGATAATACTTTCAACTTCAGGGATAAGCACTGAATTGCCTAAATACAAGCTATCCCATGCAGAAATTCCAAATATGTCGAACAGAGTAGGGATCAAGTCTGCAGTAGTTGTAAATTTGCTTATAGTTGTTGGATTTTCAACTCCTGGATTGTTGGCTTTGATTGCGTTTGTTAATTTTGTATCATAAATCATGCAAGGAACACGATAAAGTTCTGAATCATACATTTCATCAATGTCTTTTGCATGGTAACTTAAGTTGTTGTAATACGTATTATGGTCTGAACAGAGAACAACAGTAGTATCTTCAGCCAAACCTTTTGTTTCAAGTTCGTTCATCAAAATTCCAAGTGCTCTGTCAAAATCCATCACACAGGCAGCATACGTTCTCATATAGTTGTCTTTTTTGTTTTTACCTTTTGGATACATTCCATGGTCTGCCAATGTTTGATAGTAATTTTCTCCCATATAACCATCTTTGAGTGTGTATCTATCTACATAATATCCGTGCATAGTAAATGAAATTGCATATGTCATGAATTTTTCATTATCTTCCACACTAGGCACCATTTGATCAATCATTTTCTCCCAAGTAAGAGAATCAAGTGTACGTTCACGTTTTCTGATACCTTTCCAAGTATTTTTCACACCATAATCAATCATTTCATTGATATCAACAAGACGATCGAAACCAAATGATTTGTGTGCTACATTTCTATTATAGAAACTGCCTTGATTCTGGTGATAAGATCTGATTTGTTTTACAGTGTTTCCATTTTCTTCCACATTTGTTCTGAACATATTAGGAAGGGATTAAGGATATTCATTTTTAGGGAAATCATAATGAACATATTTTCCTGTAGGGTTTGATCCTAGGATTGTTAGTATTTCTGATGTGTCAGTTTTTTCTCTTGCATGGAAGTTGTTTAAAATCAAGCTTGAATCCATGAATTTGTAAAGATTTGGATATACTTCCCTTAAGGTTTCTTCATCATACCAATCGTTAAGCCAAGCATACCATTCCCATGATTCAACCAAAACGAAAATAAGGTTGTTGTTTTTGCTTATCCCATTATATTGTGATGTTGCGAGTTTGTTTGAATATATTTTTTTATCAAGTTCATCAATATCAGATGTGTCAACAGTATCTCCAGAAAGTCCGGTAAACAGTTCGTATATAGCATTTCCAGTGATTCCATATTGCTGATATTTGCTATGATTGTTTGAATAAAGTATGCTGATATACGATTCGTTCATATGCTTACGCGTATTATATATAGGAATAACAGCTGACATAGAAATTGTGATCAACATAAATCCAACAACAATCAATCTTGTGAAAATATTATGCTTGTTTGGATTGATAGAATAGTGCTTGTTTTTGATCTTTTTTCTTGGTTTCTTATTGTTGAAATTATCTTGTTTTACTTTCACTGCTGTTTTGATGAGCAGACTTTGTCTTTTGTTGAATCCTTTGATATAAAACACGCTAGAAGTAATATAAATAGCAAGAGATATCAAGCATATCGCGAGCAATGGAATATTAAGCGCCAAATCTTCAATAGTTCCAAAAGCGTCATTTCTTTGGTTAAGCATTCCGAAGTCAAAATATGTACCATTTGACTCGAAAAGATATACAAATCCTACCACTAAAACTGTTTGAATAAACAATATAACACTTGAAATAATAGCTTTGGCTTTCATATTTCTCGTCAGAAT
>JAFVPU010000219.1 GCA_017505165.1 Clostridia bacterium | reverse complement strand
TTTATGAGAATTTGTATTGACAAAGGTTCTGTAGTATGTAATACTGAAGAATTTGATATTGATGAGTATCATAACGTGTATAAAGCATCGGGCGAAGATTACAAATTAAGAGAATTGCTCGAAGATTTATAAAAGATTTTTTAAGAAAGGGGTTTTATAAAACATGGCTAATCAGCAGAAGAACCATGGTCCAGATTGTTGGTTTGCTCAACAGCTCGCCAACTTTGGCGCTGATTTTATCAGCGGTGGAAAACTGAATGAGCAGAGGGTAAAGAGAAATATTGATAGAATCATTTCTGATATTATCAATGCTCGAATCGATTATAACCAGTACGGATATTGTATTTTATATCCGCCAGTTTTAGATACGCTTGTAGCGTATTGTAACGATCAGCTTGTTATTAAACAGGCTATCGGATTTTCATTAAGTTATACAATGGCTCAGGTTTCGGTAGGAAATATCAGATGCGACCTTGGTGTAAGAGCCGATATTATCAACGATCAGTCGTCTGACAATATTATTGGTACAACAATGATAACAGAAGGCACTAGACGTAATATCATGGTAGCTATTAACGATAATAATGCTGAGACTAACAAGTATATGTGTCTCGCATATTATCTCAATAGAGTTCAGATTACACAGAACGTGTATGAACTCGCATTTATTCCGAATTTCCTCAAGCCATCAAATAAAAGAAGATAAGAGAGGACTAAAATTATGGATAAATCAGCTATCTTAGAAAAGATTAAATTAGCCGGCGATAATCCGGTAATGATCTTTTGCGACAATGCTAAACTCTTTTATGTCAATGTAAAAGATTGGTATCTTTTTGAAGACGGAGATTTCTTTGTGTCTGTAAGAAAGAATACAAATGGACAAGAAGTCTGTTCTCAGAAAAATTGTCCATGGGTTGTAACTTACTTCATTCCAGATGAAGTGCAGTTCATTCAGGTATATCCTAAGAAAACAGACATCAAAACGATTCTTGAAAGTCTTACAACTCGCATTGGTTTCGATACAGATGCGGATGCCGCTAAGAAAGAGATTTTATCAGATCCGATCATGTTAAGCACATTCCCGAGAACTTACAGAGAGGATGATAAGCTCGATGATCAGGCATTAGTTGGAGGTAATCTTGGTTCTGCAGTATATCTTGGAAAGGATATCCCGAAATTCGAAAAAGATTTAATCAAAGCAGAATCTTCAACTCAGGAGTAGTAAAAAACTTATACTCTAACTAATAAGTACAAAAAATAGTATGTGATTTGAGACCTAGTAAAATAGGTTTCAGTCACATATTATATATGCGATATGAGGTAATCCACTCATATCGATATTATAATTAAACGTTTATTTATAAGAAGGAGGACTCGATTATGAGCACACAGAACAATTTTTATGGTTATGGAGTAGACCCGTTTGGTCGCACAGGTATGGTAGCAAACAACATTCAGCCGGGCGTTAAAGTATCTTCTTGGCTTCAGCAGAATGAGATCGACGAATTAACAAAGAACAACTCCGAATTCAGCCTCGCACTTTCTCAGGAAGACATTCTTAAAGGTCTTTGCAACCACAGAAACAAAGACGGTTCCCCGAGCCTTGTAGTGGAAGGTGATGGTGATCTTCGTTGTACAGTATGTGGCTACAAGTTCAGCGTTAACAAAGATGCTGATGAGGAAGGCGTTGCAAAAGCTACAAAGATCATTACAGATCTTTTACAGACAATCAAACTTATGTATCTTTCCATGCCGGCAAGCGTAGCTCGTGAATACTTCCAGATTCTTCCGTTAATCGAGAAGATTCCGAAACTCTACAAGATCGCTTCCAATGATTTCAAGAAATTCGACAATGTAAACGGTTATGTAGAGGGTGCACCGATCAATGCATTCGCAGTATTCGCAAATATGACAACTCCGGGCTTCGCATTTGGTGGATATCCGCAGCAGCCGCAGATGGGTCAGCCGATGATGGGACAGCAGCCTGGCTTCCAGCCGCAGCAGCAGTACATGTATCAGCAGCCGCAGATGGCTCAGCCAATGATGGGACAGCCTATGATGGGTGGTCAGCAGGTAGCACCGGGTCAGAACCCGTTCTATCAGCAGCCGAACTATAACGGATATTATCCGCAGCAGGCTCCTCAGCAGGGAGGTTTCTCTTTAAATCCACAGGGTGCAGCAGCTCCGGTAGCTCCAGCTCCGACACCGGCTCCGGCAACACCAGATCAGCCGGTAAAGGTTGATACAAGCTTCAAAGCTTAATAAGTAATAAGACATATATCAAGGGATAGGATTAAATTCCTATCCCTTTATATTGTCGTAAATTATTTTTAATTTAGGTAAAAAATAAATTGACTCCCTAACTCATAATTAAATTCGTGAAAAGGAGTAATTTGGAAATGGCAAAAGTAGTAAATCAAGAAATATCGCAAGATATGATTAAGAATATTGAACAGTATTCTGATTCAATTAAAACGATTGAAAACTTTATGGACGCTGTTCGTATGCGTCCGGGTATGTATATCGGACCTAGAGGAGCAGCCGGACTTTTAAATATGGGTCGTGAAGTATGGCAGAATGCCATTGACCAGCTTGTATCCAAAATGTCTCCGTGTGACATGATTTGGATTGTATACGATGCGAGAGATCATTCTTTCATCATTTCAGATAATGGATTAGGTATTCCGTTTGATGATATGATTCGTGTATATACAAAAGCCCATACTTCAAAGAACTATGAAAAACAAAAAGGTGACTATTCTGCAGGTTTAAACGGTATTGGTGCTAAAGCCACCAATGCTTTATCTGAAGTCTTTAAGGTTACATCATATAAATATACAGGAGAAGCTAAAGAGGTTGTCTTCAAGAAGGGAAAACTTGTTTCAGAAAAGAAGGTTCCTAACAAAGAAGGTAGACAAGGTACTACAGTAGAATTCAAACCTGATCATTCTATTATGGGTGAGACAGATCTTGACACTGTAACTGTATATACTCTTATTAGAGATATGCTTTCTCTGACTGAAATTGGCAATAAGATTGACTATACCTCTATTGCAGCTAATGGTAAGACATATCATGAGCTTATTGTAAATGAAGATGGTATCTTAACAAATCTTATTGCTAAAACCGGTGAACCGTTGATTACTCCTATCATTGTATCCAGAGATACAGGAGAAATGAAGCTAGATGCAGCATTTACATTTGATGCTAAGAATATCATTGGTGAAAATATTACATCATTTGCAAATATGTGTCCTACTTCCACAACTCCACAGAATACTCATGTAAAAGGATTCTTAGATGGAGTATGCTATTGGTTCACTAAGTATATGAATGATACTTATCTTGGAGATAAATCCAAAATCAAAGTTACTCCGAATGATGTAAAAGCTGGATTGTCCGCGATGATTTCAGCATTCCATTTAAATCCAGACTTTACCGGTCAGGCTAAAGAGGTATTCTCAAACTCCGATTATACAGCATTTGCAAAGAATGTGATGATCGAAGCTTTGAACGAATGGAAGAAGCAGAAACCGAATGATCTTGTTAAAGTAGCAAAGTTCTTAAAGGATGTAGCTCAGGCAAGAATCAATGCAGATAAAGAAACCATTAAAGTTACTGCAAAGTATAATAAATCCAGTACATCTGGATTGCCGGAGAAATATAGTAAACCTACCGGACCAGCATCTCTTGGATGGGAATTATTCATTGTTGAGGGTGATTCCGCGAAAGGTTCGGCAGCATCTGGTAGAGATCCTAAGAGACAGGGTATCTTCCCGATTAGAGGTAAGATTCTCAATGTATATGATGCAAACTTAAAGGCTATTAGTAATAACGTGGAGATTATGTCTATTGCTGATATTCTTGGAGGAGGATGGGGTAAGAACTTTGATATTACGAAAGTAAAATATCAGAAGATTATCTTCATGCCTGATGCCGATGCAGATGGTGATCATATTGCGTCATTGCTCTTACTGTTATTCATTAAGGTATTCCCAGGTCTTATTGAATCTGGTAGGGTATACAAAGCAGTACCACCGTTATACGGTAAAAAGAATGCTAAGGGTAAGTTCGAATACTTCACAGAGCGTGTAGATTATGCGAAGTATATGCAGAAAGAATTCATCAAGAATAATATGATTACAGATAGTACAGGAAAGAAAATCTCTCCGTCTATACTGACAAATATGATTCTTGAGTATGATGATTATGTAGATCAGTTCAAATCTATCTCCGATAGATTCCATGTAGACAAAACTTTATTTGAGCATTTATTAATTGCTCATTTGAAAGGTTACAGTTTTTCTAAGATACAGAATATGCTGGTTAAAGAAAACAGATTCTTAAAGAAAGAGAATATTGTTAAAGAGAAAGATGGTTCCATCACAATTGATGGTCTTGTAAATCAGTCTATCAATACGGTATTCATGAACGACAGATTCTTAAGAGATTGTGAACCGGTATTATATTATCTGAGAAAAGCTGTTGCTGGAAATGAAACAGAATTTGTTCTTAATGGTAAGGTGGTTGGCTTATATG
>JAFVPU010000218.1 GCA_017505165.1 Clostridia bacterium | reverse complement strand
TGTATATCATGATGTGTTAACTCGCTAATCAACCTGGGTAGGGATTAATTTCCCTGCTCAGGTTTTTTATTTTTTATCGGAGAGAGTACTAATGAAAAATGGTTTAAATTTGTTGAAATCTATAGCAACGGCTTTATTAGGATTTGGATTAATATTTGCTGTTGGTTTCGTTGGAGCTTGTATTATCAACGACATTGGAAATAAATATTTAGAAAGATGCCTAATATGTTTCATATTATGCGGATTATCTCTTGTCGTATTGCTTTATGCCACAAAAACCCAAGATAAAAGAACAAATAAATCTGATACTCTTGCAATTGTATTAATAACTGCAATGCTTGTATTTATTTTAACCGGAATCCTTACAAGTATTATTATGATAAGATATATAGGATTTTGTGTAAAATATATAGTGGTTAATGATATCTTATGGATTGGAATGATATTTGTAGGATTTTTGGTATGTACACTATCATCATCTTTATTATTTTGGGTGATTGAAAATATTGTGGATCATTAAATTTTTCATATTTTCATGAATATATTATACTGGTAGATACACGATAATTTATATTGATGAAAAGGAGAGAAAAGGATATGAAGTTATATTATATCGTAAGAGATGACAGTAGTAGACCAATTGCAATTAGCACTTGCTATAAGACAAAAAGTGCAGTAGATGCACGGATGGATAGAATCTATGATCATTGGAACTATGATATCGATTCTATAGATATCGATTTGAAGGACAAATATCAGGTATATTATGTCCACCTGTATAAAGGGTTTGATTATGGTTGGTCTACAGGATCTGTTAAAGATGTAATTGTTACGTCCAAACCATATGCAACGGTAGAAGAATGCAAAGAAGATCCATTATGGATCTCCATTAAAGAATGTGCAGAAAATTCTCCTGAGCTTTTCCATGTAGATGAGAATGGTCGTTTTATAGCATCTGATAGTAATGGAGAACCATGGCGTTTTGGAGATGCTATGGAAGGAAAAATATTCATCCAAATTAGAGAAATGGCGGTGTGGCATGGCTCAGAGTAAATTGTTTGGAGATGAATATATACAATTTCTCCAAAAACATATTTCATCTGCCAGACCTGTAGCTGGCAGACGAGAAGTGTTGTGTAGATGTTTCTATTGTCCTGACAGTAGAGATCCGTCTCACGCACATATGTATATCTCGGTTCCTCAATCTGAAGACGAACCTTCTGAATTTCATTGTAAGAAATGCAATACAGGAGGATATGTAACTACAAATAGATTGATTGAGTGGGGTATATACGATCCTGTAATTGGTACTAATCTTGATATTATTATGAAGAATTCTATCAAGAAAGGTATCATTAAAGGAACGGAGAGAAATGTCTATAATTTTAGAAATGGCGTTATAGACAACGAACTTGCTGCACAAAAAGTAGCGTTCATAAACAGTAGATTGGATACCAATCTTACAATTCAAGAATGTATTGATTTGAAAATTATATTAAATCTTGGAGATACTTTGATGATGAATAATATCAAAGAATTATCAAGACATCCATCTATTGTGCAACAATTGCATGATCACTTTGTTGGATTCTTATCTGAAGATAATAACTTTGTTAATCTTCGAAGAATATGCAACGAAGGTATTGTGTATAAATCCATTGATAAGAGGTATATAAATTACAATATATTTGGTAAGAAAGATAATACTGAAAAGATGTATGTAATACCTACTGTTGTGGATTTAAATAATCCATATCCGTTAGATATTCATATTGCAGAAGGTCCATTTGATATATTGTCTATATATCTGAATCTTAGACAACGATCTCATGGAATATATTGTGCATGTGGTGGCGGTGGATATGCAAGTGTATTAGATTTCATCATAAATACGCTTAAAATTTATAATCCTCTTAATATACATTTCTATCCAGATAATGATGAAGTGGGTAATGAAAAGAGAATTATAAATATTGCTAATTTCTATAGACCGTATGGATATCAAGTATATAGTCATAGAAATTATTATCCTGGAGAGAAAGATATGGGTGTTCCATTATCTAGGATAGACGAAAAAGTATTCAAATTGTAACAGGTAGG
>JAFVPU010000217.1 GCA_017505165.1 Clostridia bacterium | reverse complement strand
GTAACGCAGCTTAATTCATTATAATATTCTCCTTCTGATATTACATAACCTTTATTTAAATTACTTCTAGTTACAGTTACTAAATCAGCAGAACAATCTTTGTTATTATTTGAGGGTAATGTATCTTTTATTATACATTCCATTCCATTTTTATAATAACTTTTAATATTCATCTAGAGATAGTGGAAGTTCCACTATCTCTAGATGAGTTTTATACAAATGTTTCTTTAAAACGTTGCATGAGTTTTTTATCTTCGAACCAAGGATCACAAAATATTTTATCTATGTTCTCTTCAGTGAAGTATGTATCGCCTTCTGGTTGTTTCTTTTTTGTGAGAACCCAACCTTCTTTGGTATAATCGATACTAAGATATTTTTGATGACTCATTGTGAATTTCATTACATCTTTACGATCGAATGGGAACCAGAGTTTACAGAACTCATCTGACTTTATCAGATCTCTTATTTTGTTCATCAATTCATCGAGAGTTATTTTCTCTTTGTTTAGAAGACTGTAAAATATCGCAGCTTCTATCGGTGGTCTATTTTCCATAGTACAACACAACCTTGCCTTCTTTTAAAGATTTCTTGACATCGATGATTCTCTGATTAGAAGAACCTCTGAACTTAAGACTAAGATCTTTCTGTTCTTCAATGAACGGGCCATCAACAAGAACATCGATGTAGTGAAGTATGAGTCTTGAACCTGTATGAACTTCTCCGTTGATTATCTGACAACCAAACTTCTTTCTTTCTTCTTGATCATACTGAACAAGATCTTCATAGAGATAACCAGTATACATCCAGATATCTTTCTCTCCAGTAGAGAACTCTTTGATATCACTTCTGAGTAGTCTAAGAAGATTAGATATATCACTTCTATTACCAGAAAAAAAAGGATCTCCACCAAGAAGAGTAAGACCTTTAATATATGGTTTCATGAGCATCGTGCGGAGTAGATCATAAGTCTCTTCAGACCACAATCTCCCATACTTAGGGTCCCACGTAGAAGGGTTAAAACAACCCTTACATTTTTTATCGCATCCAGAGACGAATAACGATACTCTCACACCATCTCCATTCGCGATATCACATGCATTGATTTCACAATAGTTCATTTTGTCTCCTTTAAATAAAAGAACCCTAGTCGATTTCATTGACTAGGGTTCTTAATATGTATGTTAGCAATGTTTAACGCGAGCTTCAACTTCTTTCTGCTTTCCATAGTTGAAAGCAGTAGTGTAGTTTCCTGTTAAGTATCCTGTGACTCTGCGAAGACGTTTGATATCATCGTTTCCACATACAGGACAGTTGGTTCCTATTTCATCAATGTATCCACATTCTGAGCACTGGTCATTTGGTACATTGATAGCGAAATATGGAATATCTTTATCCATTGCGTAATTGACAATAGATTCGATAGAATCGATGTTATTTTTACAACTAGAATCTAGTTCAATGTAAGTTATACATCCAGCATTGCTGTATCCTGTGAGCTGAGATTCAATATCGATCTTTTCAAAAGGAGTCATCTTTTTCCACACAGGAACATGTATTGAATTAGTAAAGAAGTCTCTATCTGAAACGTTTGGTATTTCACCCCATTTTTCTTTGAACTTAAGCATAGCTGTATAACAGAGGTTTTCTGCCTTTAATGGATCATATTTTATCCCACCGCACTGGTGGGTGTCGGTCTTTCGCATATGAGAGTTTCACTCATACACTACTCTACTCGCTTATCGCTTTCGATGATCTCTTCACCTTTAAGAAACACACGTGAAAATACCACGTTTGTTTTAGACCATTTACGTTTTCCAGTTTGACATTGTTGAGCAATGGTGTTTTGAGGAATGCCAGTTGCTGCCGAGGCACGTCCTACGTTTGGATATCTTCCAATTTCTTCACCAGTTTTTAAATCGGTCGCCACTACAATGTCATGAGGTCTACTTCCTTCGTCTTTGCGCGTGAAGTAGACAGGTTTACGTATTGGTGCAGATGAGCGGATTTGGGCACATATTGTTACTTTATTGATACCTGTTGCACGCATTGCTTCTGATGTGGAACCAAATGAAGCAATGCGTTTGTTTGTAACTGTATCATACATGTCGCAAGGGATGCTTTGTGAATCCTCAGCACCTTTAGCGTTCACCATTAATCCATCGTCAACTGCTTGTTGCGTATTTTCTTTAATGGTACCCCATTTTAAATTCTCTACCCGGTTGTCTGCTTTGTTATTGTTTTTGTGCATAACAATCGGTAAGTTATCTGGGTTTGGAATAAAGACTTCTGCAACAACTCTATGAACTCTCGTAGATACTCCACGTATTTTTGTGTACTTATAACCATGTACGGTGTTTTGTTCCCGTATAAACGGTTCACCCTTGTGTCCTGATCGATGATCATGTCCATAGACATTTCCTTGTCTATCGATATATTCATCTTTGGTTCCAGGAATAAGTACAGCATCGTCAGGTATCTTTTCGATTTTCATTTAACAAATCCTTTGTTGTGTTTCTATTTAGCACAGGGTTCTTGGGTTCCCTGTTAGCACTCATAATGAGCACACCCGAGTTTTCTCGGTTAGCCGACTTTCTCATGCTACATCTCTGTAGCAGCCCCCACAGAATTCAGGGGTAAAATAAACACCAAAGTTTAATTTATATTGTTGTTTGAATTCAGCACAACGATCTTTAAAAAGTTGTTCAATAAGTTTTGCTAATTTCATACCAAGTGGTTCAGTATGATCACAACCAACCAATATTTGTAAACACTCAGCAAGACCAAGCTGACCGATGACAATTGTACCATGTTTGAGAGCACTTCTAATTCCTTCTTCAGGAACATAACCTGCCATCACGTTGTTATCGTACATAAATTTGGCACATTCAGGAGATTGAGAACATATCCACTCAAATCTTTCAAGAAGCATGTCTTTGGCTTCATGAATCTTTTTATCAAGAAGTTCAAGGAACAAAGAAATGTTATCTTTACTCGATAGTTTTTTGTATTCTCTTGCTTTAACCTGCATAGCAAGCTCAGGAAGAATGATAGTTACAGGACAGATATTACCACGACCATCTTTTTGCTGTCCGAGACCGTTGATATCAAAGCCGTTGGTTGTTCTGCACGTTTTAATTCATCATCACTGATGACACTGACTATATCTTCTATATTAATACTAATATAGCTTTCCGCTTCGAGTGTGTGCCTATCTCACACCCTACTCCCTTACATTCATCGGGGATAGTCGATACACATTTATCTACATATGTAGAATTTAGCACGGTCTCAACTCATAGAGTCCTAACCGTTAGCAGTAGATTAACACTACTACACCCTCGGGCGAGGTTCAGAAAGTTTTAAATGGGCTGCATTTACACTTACCCATTGTGGACATGTATGTTTTTGGATCATTGATATCATAACCAGCATTACCAGACCAATCACAATTTACATAATTGGGGTAAAGTCTAGATGCTGTTGATTTAAGTGCCAACCTGAACATATCGTAATTTGGATCACCCGGATGTCGATTAACACCTTTCATACACTGGAAGATAGAACATGGAAATATGGGAGTTCTTTTGTTCTTACCGATACCTTCAATATTAACTTCAAGAAGGTTTTTGATTATCCATCTACCTTCAGTATTAGTACAAGTACCATAGTTGATTGAAGTGAATGGAAGTTGTCCACCTGCTCTACTTTGGAGCGAATTCAGATTATGGAACATTCCTTCAACAGCTTGACGTATTTCTTTCAATGTCATACGTGTTGCATAATTGTATGCTTTCTTGTGAGACTTGTAGATTTCATCATCAACAGAAAGAGAATCGCAAATCTTAGTCCAAATGACATCAGTTTTGTCTACTTCTTCAACGAATTCAAGACCATCTTTGAAATGTTTGTAAAATGAAATACGTACATATGGTACCATTGTGTGGTCAAGATGTCCAGAGCTGACTCCACCAAACTGATTAAGACTCTGTAGCTGGAAAATAACAGCCAATAACTGAAATGCGGTATCAACGCTCCTAGCTGTACGGATATCGGTCTGTCTTATTTCAAAACCGTTTTTAAGAAGATCGTCGAATGGAATTGTGAGACAGTTGTGATCTCCCAATTCGTAATGATCGAGATCGTGAATATAAATCATATTTCCAAGGTGATTGTTTCTAGCCATAGGAGAAAGTCTGGTAGTAAGAGCAATCTCTTTTGTCATGTAGTTGGTTGCTTCTCCATAACGACCACTAAACGAATGTTCATCAACATTAGCATTCTGATTTTTTACATTCTTTGCTTGGAGTTTTTCTTTGATCCCTGAAATGAAAGCGTTATACTTATCACGTTCAAGCGAACGGCGATACCGATAAGTTACGTATTCTTTGATAAGTTCGAATGAAGCTCCAACTTCATAGAGTTTCTTCTCTACAAGATCCTGAATCTCTTCAACACTGATGCTTTCACGTTTGCCAATATCGTTTGAAAGTTCTCTTGCGATATCTCTCGGGAGCATATGAAGTCTGAACCGATTTTCGACTTTATTGTTTGCTTTTTCAATGGCTTTGGTAATTTTAGAAGAATCAAATTCTACAACATCACCATTACGCTTAATAACATTCATTTTAAGCTCCTTCTATTTAGATTTTACTCATAGCCGAGTATAACATTACTCATTTTTGATATCTAATTTATTACATATTTTTAACCCTGATATGAGATGCAGACTCGTTAAAAAATGTTGATAATTTGAGGCTAAACTATAGACAAACTTAGGATTAAAATGACGAATATGAGATTCAGAGATAGATGGACGAAACGTCCATCTATCTCTTAAACTTATGCATGTTTTTGATTGAAGATATCAATGATCTCTTTCAAACGTTTACCATGAAGACACACACCACCTTGTTCTTCGACAAGATGATTGTATTCATCTTGTGTAATAAAACCAGCTTTAAGCAAGTTCTTAATAACGATAGTGTTTCTGTAAACATTGTTTTCAAAAGTCATACGTGCATCTTGCATAGCACCTCCTCCTGACACCATTGGAGGACTGAGACGAATGAGGTTACATACAGAATGAATGATTTTGGTTGCTGTAAGCAGAATAGAAGCAGCTCCGATATCTAAGATATAAGGAGAACTGATAAGTTTTTCTTTTGCTTTACAACGACTGATTGCAGCACAAATAACTTCAGCATCATCAGTGTAACAACAAGCAGGTCCGTGAATAAGAACACAATCATTTTCTTTAACTTGTTCGAGTTTAGTGATGAAATCATTGGTTACTGTGAAACAGATATAATTAAGGAAGAACTCCCAGCAACAGCTTTTTGTTTCTTTGCAGATAGTTTTTGTGAAGATAAGTGGTTTCTTTCTAGGACCACCATCACAAACACAATCCAAAAAGTTGCTTTTGTTACTCAATATAGCAGCACTCATCTGTTTACGCTCATTCATATCGTATGCATTGATAGTTTCCAAACTAACAGATTCGTTAGATGGAATAATTTCTTCATGACTTTCTTTGAATGTTACTTCACCAAAAGTTTCGATAGGGCGATCATCAGAACCAAAGAGATTAAATTTACTCATTTGTATTCTCCTCTTTAGTTACAGCAAGTCTTGCTTGAATAGTTGCTGCAGGGATAAACATATCCATACGTTTAT
Source organism: Clostridia bacterium (assembly GCA_017505165.1). GTDB lineage: Bacteria > Bacillota > Clostridia > Christensenellales > UBA1242 > Onthoplasma. Next base: position 36,951 of record JAFVPU010000217.1, on the reverse strand, counting down.
TGATGATCTTATCAAGTTCATCTTCAGTTAGGATACCTTTAGTAACTTCACGCATGAATTCACTGAAGTATCCTTGGATATGACGAGATTCTTCTTCATTATCTGCTGTTTTACCAAAAACCATACCAGATGGCATATGGTACATGATAGTAGCGGTTGGCATAACTTCACGTATGTGTCCACATGACCAGATCATAGCAGCGATAGATGCACACAATCCAAACGCCACTGTTGTAACGGTCGCTTTAGTATTCTTGATAGCATTGATGATCATGCATCCTGTTTCAACAGAACCTCCATAAGAATACAAATTGAACACAACTTCGTCACCAGGTTCAGCAGTATAGAGAATATGTGTGATGTTCATGTACGGATCTGGTTTTCCAACAAACCAGTCGATATTGCAAACATACTTTTTACGTTCTCCATTAGGAATAACTGTTACAAACCCAGACTCCATAGGAGATCCAATAGGAATATTCCCAGGCACTTTTGGTGCATTAGGATTTACAGGGTTAGCAGGACTTTCAATTGGTGCAACTGGAGGTGCTACCTGAAGCTCGTCGAAAAACGATGCTTCTGATTCGTCGTAATCGTACATTGGTTTACTCCTTTATATTAGAATAACTCGTGAAAGAGTGATTTCTTTCCGTTTGAAGTAGATATGAGTCGACCATTGACATCGACGATACCATTGATACTGTGTTTGATTTCAACCTTATTGACTTGTAAAGTATCAAGCAATTGTTGATCATCTACGGACTCACATCCGCATGCCATAGCAAGCTCTTCTAGGTGATCTTCAGGATGCTCAATATCGATACTGATTCCTTCCATAGAAGGAACACGGACTTTTGATGCTTCTGCGTAACCAGGTGCGTCTACAGCATCAATCGTGATAAGCGCTGTAACTCTCTGTTTGATCACGTTTCCAGAAGTTCCGATTTTAGAAACCAAACTTCTCAAAGAGAATGCTGTGTTGATTCTTGGATTACGAAGAGATTTTTCAAGATACTCGCCATATGGACCAAATGGTTCAATGTCAGCATAGACGATGCGATGACCTTTTTCTGTTGGTTCACCACATCTCACACTGTGAATAACATGTGATACTTTTGTTGGATCAACAACAGCAATGCGAGGAAGGTCTTTTTCACAAAGAACGAGAGGATGTCCGTATTCTCCGTGAAGCTGACCCATTTAAAGTTTTTTATAAAAAATAGAACCAGGATTGGTGATAGCGTCTACCATGGAGTTTACTTCATACTCCTTGTTGTTGCGACTTACTTTTCCTATTACCATAACAGGAAAGTCTTTCCACACACCATTTTCATCTGGTTGAAAATTTTTCTGTGCACCTTCAACATACAGCGCACTAGAAATGTCGAATGCAATATTTGCCATATTAACTCCAATTTAATGTCTGAGAAGATCTTCAATATCAGATTGATCTTCAGCAGCATTTACCATACTTGTTGCAATTGAATCATTGAGATAAGATCCAATCAATTTGGCTGTAGTAGAAGTTGCAGCATGAGGCACATCTTTCAGTTTAAGAAACAAAGGAGGTTCGTTCATCGTGGTTAGACGATAAGGAACTTTAAGATTGTTCCTGTTTCTGGACAAGTGTGCGTAGATCATTTCAATTGTTGCATGTTCTGCCGGTATACTACAGCCTGTAAGACGTTTGACGGTATCGAATAAGAACGCAAGATCGTCGTATTTCATGAATCGAGGAATCTGGCCTTTTTCGATATATTCAGAGAAGACGATATATGCGATGTTTGAATTTTTAACAACAGAGGTACTTTTGAAGAAGATGTCACCTTCAGTAAATGTACACTTAAGATATTCTTGTCCAGAATCAGTAACATATTCAACTGTTGATGGTTTCATAATAACTGATGCACTGGCAAAGAATCCTTTTGTTTCTCCGTCGATAGTGATTTCAAACATAGCTAATGTATCAACTTCGTCGGTAACTGTCAAACGTTTGTATTTTTCGTACGAACGAGGAATGAGAATCGTGATTGGTCCTTTTGTGACAATTACTTGATTCCCTTTCTTAGTAAGATGTTTATTCAGATCCATTTGGTGACTCCGTGTAAGCAAAATCTATCAAAACATATTCATTGATATTTCTACCTTCTACAAAGGTATCGAAATTCTTATATTTTGATTTAGATCTGTAATTGTTAAATTCAAAAGCTAAAGAATCACTTGTGATCTGTTTTATGTCTTTGTTTATGTAATTGATAGGACGTTGTAATGTGGTTTCAACAAGAGTACCTGAAGCATAGAACTGACGAACATAATCAACAATCTCTCGTGTTCGTTTGTTAACAAGAAGACCTCCTGCATTAGGAGGAAAGAGAAACTTATCTGGACCAATTGTCATGATGGGTTCACATTTTGAACAAACAAGTGTTTTGTCAGTATGTAACATTATAACGAATGGAACAGAGTTATCTTCATGTCTCAGTCTTGCTATATCTTCTGGAGTACCATTACCGTAAGCAGTATCTTTGAACAATTCATTTAGTGTAAACAATGCTTTCTCTTCAACGATACTTGTGTCGAGATTTTGTTTTCCAAACCATTGTAAGTTTGACAAAATGATGTTGTTTAATAATGCTCTATCAATTTTCACAGAAAGAGATATCTTGTTATCAGACACTCTTATTTCACTGTCGTCGTGTAGATAAAACAATCTACCACCTATACAAACGATTGGTATACCAATCTCTGTCCCAGTTGGAAGATCAAACGTGATTGTGTAATACGAACATCTTGGGTGATGAATGTCACCTTTGATGTAAGCAGTATGAATATTTGTTCGTTTATCAGTTATTGTTGGTATCGGATCGTTAACGATATCATTATAATCGTGTTCGATTTTTCCATTTAAACAATCGCTGAGTTTTATAATAGAAATGTTACCAACAGGACTGAAATCAACCAACATAATGTTCTTGTTATAGCAATATGCGTTTTCTGTTGACTCTTCACCGCCTTCGTATATATCGAAAACGAGTTTGTCGTCTTGGTGTATTTTGTTGTGTTTAACAGTTTTGACATTAGCTTGATTCCAATCACTGGTTATCAACCATTTGCCAGCTTCGTGTGCTATAAGTTCTTCATAACCAGTTTCTACGTTTAATCTTACTTCTGGATAGAATACAGCACCATTTACAATAGGAATTGAATTGTGTAAATTGATAGAATCACCAGCACCAGTATTGATAATGGAAATATCTGGATAGTTCCAAGATCTACCAAGATTTCGTCTTTCATAAAAGTTGTTGTGATCACAGTACTGAACATCAAAACCAAAAGAATTTTCAATACTTCTTATTCTTAACTGTGAACCAGTGTTAGAGAAGAATGGTGTGAGTTCTGATTTATAGTTGATCTTACCATTATCATCAGTCCACTTCTCTTTTTGCCAATATCTTGGAACAATAGAAACAGTAAGATATTTTTGAAGTATATCTGTTTCCAAGCCAGAAATATAGGTGTTAAATTCTTCCCATGATGAAACAGGAGTAGTTGTTTCACCATTTGTAAGAGTAAGAGGTTGATCTGAAAACAGTTTTAGCGCATCTATAAAAAGAAAAGAGTCATCATCCAATTGCAACACTATTGTGGCAACCGAATACGATGCTGCACACAGTTCAAATTCAGAGAATGTGATAACATCCACTGACATGCATTTGGACGACATAAGTTTGTTCAATATAACTCCAATAGTCGTCATAATACCTCCTAATGAGGGTTATAATAATACGTATACGATGGCCTGAATATAAGCATACACAGTAGGTGGTGATATCACCACCTACTGTGTTGATAAAGTCGTTAAATCACATCAACTGGAACACCATACAAGTACTCACAAGTTGCACTGTCAATCTCTCTCAGAAATTCAACAACAACAGTCTTACCAAGCAAGAAGTTTTCTTGATTTCCAGCTGTAATGATGTTGAGATTGTCTGCGAAGTTTTCAACAGGAATTGCTGTTCTTGTAAGAGGAGTTCCATTTGCATCTGCCATTTTCACACGGAAATGTGTTGGGGTAGGCGCGATTGATTCATCAGATCTCTTCGGAGGATTAGCATTGGTGTAGAAGTTTTCTAGAAATACTTCAACTGCTGATTGAGTTGTGTTTTCAGCAAATACAGTATCAGGGATGAAGTATCCAGAACCAGCTCTATACACAATTCTTGGACGAAGGTGTCCATTAGTATAATCACCGTAAGATACAGGAGCATCAACTGTGTCTTTGATGAGCCAGAAGTTGTTACCCGTATCTGGATCTGTCTTATCACGAAGTTCAATAATGAATGCTTGAGTTTTCTCCTCAATAGAACCGAGATTGTTTATGATTTCTCTGTGAGTTACTGTAACAGTTTGTTCTTCCAAGAATTTACCACCATCGAAATCTCTGATTGTAACAAATTCAGGATCGGAAGAATGTTCTGCAGCATAAGGAGACTGAAGTCTTGAATCTCTGTAGCGTAAGAAATCTAATTCCCATTTTCCTGTAGATACATTCCATTTTGGAATAGGAGAAATTTTTGAAATGAGGTCTTTTGCTCCAGAGATGATTTTGATCTTTGCTGTTTTAGTGATGAATCTTGTTCTGTTATCTGATACAACATCACCACCACCCTGAATGATCTCTCCAGTTGCATCACTGTCTGACAGATAGTATTTAACTGTGATTTCAAATTCAGATCCAACTATTCCAGATGTTACAGTTTCAAGTCCATAACAGAAGCCTCGTCTGTTATCGATGGCAACAATCTGTGATGAACCATCTTTGTATTTAAGATCGACATAGATTGCATTTTCACGCACATTTTGACCTTGGAAGAGATATAAATCTCCTTCTGCAGTTTGTTGTGTTCCTTTGATTTCCATTCCAATAATAGGATTGGAAGTGTCAATGGTTTCATTCAACAGATGCGCCTTTTTGGCAATCAATCTGATCTGTGAAATAAGAATACCACCAGCAGTGTAGACATCACATCTTACTTCTTCACCTTCATCAAGTGTGACATCAGTGTAACATCCATCACATTTACGGACACCTTCAACGCCAGTGTCTAACATTGGTATACTTGTTCCTTCTGGGACAAGTTCATTCGCATTACCAACACTGTATTTTCTACTGATGATTTGTTCGTTTCCGTCATCATCAATACGAATAAGTTGATAAGTAGCAGCATGTTTTCCGAATAAACTGAGTTTGTTATCAACAATCAACCTGGTGAGATTGATATTTGATCCACTGACAGTTTTAACAACAGATGAGAAGTACAACATGAAAATGTCATTTCCATAGGAAAGAACACGATCAACTTGCGCTTCTGCGTCTACAACAAATGTTGCAGGAATAAGGGTTGATTCGTATGTCAGCTGATTTACGGCTGTGACAACATATATTTGATTGTGGAGTCCGACAGTATCATCGATCACAAGTGACCCAACTTGTGGAACGATCTTACCAGAGGCTTCTGGACTTGTTCCGAGTTTTGGGTCGTATATTTCTGATTTACGATAAACACCAGCGGCTCTCTCACCGAATAGAACTGATTTCACATTCATCTCGCTGTGTCTCCATCTTTAACATCATCAATTGGGAACAATGCACGCATTGCTTGTCTTAACGTTATATCATCCATGACTTGTTTAAGGTCTGAACTATAGGATGGAAAAAGATCGAGATAGTTGAGATCAATGCTTCCTGATTCAACAACAGGTAATGACAGGTTAGTGTCGATAGGAACACCACTTGCGTCTACTGCATATTTCCACTCAAGTTCCCAAGGATCTTTTGTGCCAGTTGGGTCATCAGCATAGTAGTATGTGGTTTTACTTAGCAGACCAACAACTGAAATTTCCCAACGGTGTTTGTCATCTTCACAATTCCACCAGATGATGATATTATTTGCATTATTGATCCACTTACGATTGATACCTGTCATGGAAGCGTTTTCGAGTTTGTAAGTGTTGTTTGCTCTTACGTATCCAGCTTTAGTTATTGTCAGTTCTTTGGCAATTCCAGACATAGCAGCATCATACTGTTTAAGCGATTCATATTCCGTGAGCTGTTTAAGCATCATGAATGGATCACTTTCATATGCTAAAGTTTTCTTACCAGTAAGAACATCCTTAACAACAGCATTCATCGTTATCGATGCGATATGGTGTGAATAAGGAATAACTTCTATTTCTGGTTCAAGTACAGGTGCATTTTCTTTTCTGTATTCAGTAATAGCATTGAGCTTTTTGAGATCATCATCGATGTCAAGATATTTGTCAACAAACTCATGTGTTGTGATAGGAACAAGTCCTCTCGTTTGATAGAGACCACCTTGACGACACTCATTGAACACCTTAAGATAGCCCTGATCTTGTTTAATATCTGGTCTATTCAATCCATCGATTGATCCGACGCAAAGTCTATCAAACCAATAGATATAAGGTGTAACCTCTTCAATTGTTCCATAGTTGAAGTGTTTTGTATTTAAAGATAGATTATATCTGTAACGATTGTGCATGAATCCATTGTGGTTAGTAAATTCGTTATCAGAAGTTACAAACAATTCAAATGTGTTATCTGTCTTCTTCAAATATGTGATATTATTGAAAAACCACACCATTGATTTTACCCCAGATGGACCATACACTGGTTTGAATGTGAAATCCACATCTTCAACGAGTTCTTTATTGTTCATAAAGACTATTGGATTCCAATCCTTATTAATAATAGGTATATAGAAAACTTCATTGTTTTCATAACCTACCATTGGGTGAACCGGGAGTTTGAGAATTCCACTGTGCATCAAATCCGTACAGGTTCCATATGTCGTATCAATGCCACCAAACACTGTATTGCCACCTGCTTCTTCTATTGCAGTATTATCGAATCTTGCAAATACTACTCTTGAAAGAACAAGGAGTTTCTTTCCATAGTAAGACGTATCGACAACATAAGCCCATGTGTCGTTTTCTTTATTATGAATCGGTTCACCCTGGAACACTTCTGTTGGATCCAATTTTTTGTACGATTCTGGTTGTGTGATGTTGTAGTTTTTCGTATAATAATCTTCAATAGGAAGTTCTTCTACGATTTCATACACATCGAATGCAATGTCTTGATATAGCACAACTGAAGGTTCTTCCGATGATGGGTTTACAATTAAACCTCGGAGATCATCATCGTCGAACAATTCAAACGTGATTTTGTCGTTTGTTTTCAGTGTAACAGAACTTCCAAGATGGACAGTGAGATATTGGTATTCTCTATCATAAGTGAATGCATTATTCGGAACTTTAACACCGTTGAGATAGATGAGCAAACCAATTCTATCACAATCTAGCATACTAACAGGAATTGATACTTGGAATGTACTAGTGTTTATGTCAGATACAACTCCATGGAAAACTCTAGGTGTAACAACACAAAGAGAATTGAAATACCCAAGTGCATCCATGTAGTATTGAGTATTTGATTGATCTGTCAAAACAGGAAGGTTTACAAGCATTTTTGAGAAATTGGTCTTCTCAAGATATTCTGCTTTCCAGAAGTATAGTGACGGATCACCATATCCTGTTAGGATTTTTAGAATCTGATCATCATCGTTGAAGTTGTACAACAGCTTTATGAAGTTTGCATCATCTCTTAGCACTTTTGATTTGTTGTGACGACGAACAACAGTTCTCAAAACAAATTCTGTAGTGTTAAGAATGTTCTCACACCTTGTCATGATGAGTTTTTCACTAATGCCAAAATCATTATGAGTGATCTGAGTGATCATGTGGTCGATAAGTTGACCGTTGTCTAGACGAGATGATGTGCTGAAACGATGTAGGAACAAACCTTTTAAACGTTCATCTGAACTTACAACAGTGTTTGTTGGACGAACAAACATATCACATGTGTTATGTGTTATGATGTAGTTCTCCGGATTTACAGCTTTAGGTATGTGTACAATATATTTGTACGTATCATCAATTGGACTTCTGTAAATGTTATTTTTTCCAACTACAGTAAGATCGAGGATGTCGTTGTAAATGATATCTGGATCATACACAACTTCGATATATTGACCAAAAGTGATATCACTCATCGATGCTGGAACTGATTCCCTTCCATCAATAAAGTACATAACACGATCTCGTTCAGACACATGTGTTCCTTCAATAATATCAGAAGACAAACCAGCATATGCATTATAAGCTTTGTTTAGTTCAGTTTCATCGTTGTTTTGTGGATGAAAACACTGAATATGTTTTGATGTAGATGAGAGGTTGTTGAGATCATTATCACTGTCATAATAAACACTCAACCAGATATTTTTGAAGTTGTAAGTTTTGCCCAGAATTCGTTGGGCCATTTTGACTTCAACGGCAATCAAAAATAAATCTTGGTATGGGTGGTTTCTGATGTAAATTTCATGACGGTATAACCATTCACCATTCATGCCATGAATTCGCAGATCAAATGGTCTATTATTAAGGTATATATCCAGAGGGAGCCATCCATCATTGTAGTATTCTGAAAGCAACTCTTTCAGAGAAGGGAGTTCTGTGTCGATAACAAGTCCTCCCATGCAACAGCTAGCTGCAGCAAACACATAGAACGATTTCTTTGTGGTAAGATTTGATTTATAAGGTAGATCTACGGATGCGCATCCGAGATCTACCGTATTCACTGCTGCAAATCCATTGTTGTATGGCATAGGGACAATGTTACGGCGACACTCCATAAGCGGGTTGTTCCAGACATTTTCTGAAAGATATGAGAAGATAGTCTGGTGCATCACTTTTTCAGTGTCAACTGTAGTAAGCATTTCATCCTCTATTCAATTTATTAAGAATTTGGTTAGAACTCTGAAGTTCCATAGCAAATCCATTTAACTGTGTTTTCATTTTCGTGTTGAGTTTGATGACATTGCTCATGACAGGGTTTTTATAACCAGAAGCAACACGAAGCATCTGAAACACCCAGTAAGCAGGGTAGTCAACAGCGATCATCATCGTTTGGCTATCAAGGCTTGATGAACTCATAAATCTGTACAACATTGTTGGAACAAACTTCTTCATGCGTTCAGGACCACATTGTGAGAGAATATTACAGATCTTGATAGGATGAAGAATGTCCTCTCCTCTATTCTCACGGTACTGTTCGATCTGTTCAAGTCGTCCGAGGATGTCGGCTGCAGAACCAAGGAAGGTACATCTCATCAGCATCGGAGGAACTTTAAGAGGAGCATTTGAATCTCCAAGCATCTGTGCAAAGTATGCAGCAAATAAAGTCTGGACAAATTTTTCTTCTTCAAATCCAAGAGTGAATGCTTGACGAAGTACGTGAGAAATTGTCATTGCATAACTTTCAATAACAACAGTAGCTAGTCTTGGATTTAACCATGCAGATGTAGAATCGTTGTATGATTGCACGATAGCAGCACGAACAATCATACTTGCAAATGCCGCTGCATCTGACACATTTAACGATCCATTGTATGAGTCCTTAATAGACGTTATAGGTGTGATATTCACCCAGCATTTCTGGAGCTGTGCCGGCACTGGAGTGTTTGGAATAAACTTGGCGTCTATAACAACATCGTCCAATGCAAGTATTTCTGGAATATCTTTGTTGAATCTTGATAGGTTCAAGAATGTGAAATTCGACAACTTTCCAGCATTTGTTATGTCCTGGAACAATTTGCTGAGAGGAGTAGAAGAAAACACTCTAACTGATTCGAGATCTCGAATATCTTCCACGATTACCAAAGGTCCGTTTTTGATAAGAAATGGTACAGCTTGCTGTGCCATAGAAGTCAATGAACGCGCCTTAGCGAAGGACGTGTCGAAAAGTGTGAAATTATTCATGCTTAGCTCCTTTAATTTAAGGCTATTTCTGTACATAGGAATGGCCCAAACGACAACTCTTATGGAGGAATTATGTCAGCATTGAAGCCGTATCCTCATTACGAGATCAATGTGAAGGACAATTCCATCTATACTTTTGCAGTCGAAGAGATTCTTCCTGTGCATCGCCCGCTGTATACGCTGGTTTGTCAGGAAGGTCCTGTCGGTGAGCCCGTGTGGTGTCCTACTGCATCTTATCTCAAAAAGAAATTCGGCGAGCAGACGCTTAACCTTGCTAATCCCAAGTTCGCTTCTACTCAGAGTTTCTACCTGAATCAGGTTATGTCGTACAACGGTGCTTTTATCGTTCGTGCTCTTCCTGAATCTGCGAGATATGCAACTGCCATTTTGCTTGCCGAAGTGACTGAAGGAGTTGGAATTGCCCAATATCAGATCGATGATGACGAACTCAGTGATACTTACGGAGATCGTCTTGTCGACGTTGATACTGATTCTGAGACTTATGGTAAGTACATTCCTACCGGTACAGTGGAAGAGGGTGTCAAGATTACTTTCAAAGTTCGTCCTGCAACTGAGGCAGAACTGAAGAAAGGTCTGGATTCTCTGAAACCTGTCCCTGTGAGTGATAACACCAAACAGTATCCGATTCTTGCTTTCAGAGCTCTGTATCCTGGTCAGTATGGCAATGACCTTACTTTCCGTTTCTTCTACAAAGACGCTGAGAACAGTGCAGCTAACACTGCTTTGTTCAAGACGATTTTCAATAGTCTGACTGTTGCTCGCCGTGAATATAACAACACTACCACCAACATTGTGTATGATATTTTCGGTCGTACCTATAACACCTTTGCTGCTGATCCCGATTGCGCGGATCCTGAAACTGGTGTTCAGATGGGTATGAGCAACGTTATCACCAATGCTTTTGATATTGAAGGTTCTGAAGGATCTGACTTCCCCTTCACTGTCTATACATTCGAAGAAAACCTTCGTGTCATTGGTGAAAAGATCATCGAAATCGAATCAGAGTACAACGAAGGACGCAGTCTTGCTTTTACTGAATTCGGATACGAATCTGCTTCAGAAATGAACGGTTATCAGATCAACGTTATCAGTGGTACCAATATCAAGGGTGTTCCCTACGACCACGTCGCTATCAGTGGTCGTGTTGATGTTGATCCCGAAGTTGTTTACGAATATGTTGCAACTTCTGATACTGTTTACGCAGAAGACAAAGTTTACTTCGCTAAAGCCGAAATTCCTGGTACTTCTTTTGTGAAATACACCAAGATGATCGTTGACGAAGATTACTATGTCGGTGATGCGATCCCTGCTGATGTGGCTTATGAAAAACAGGTTGCTGAAGATAATACCACGTCTTATGACGAACAGGATGAACGCGTTATCCTCGATCAGGATATCGATATCTTCCTGACTGGTGGTTCTGATGGTGAACTTGATACTGCCACTGAAAAAGAACGCGATGACTTCGCTGATCACTTCATGTATCGCTTCCTGAAGCTGTATGTGAATCCCAAGATCGTCGACAAATTCCGTTACCCCATGACTCATATCTACGATATGGGTTACTCCATGACAACTAAATACGCGATGCTCGATTTCCTCGATACTCGTGATGATGTTGCCGTGGAACTCAGTACTCAGGTTCTGTTCCCGAGTAAGTGGGCTACTGGTTTTGAACGCGATATCAAATTGAATGATCAAGCCAAGGACATCCAGGATGGTATGGTTCTTCGTGAACGTGCTCTGCTCATGCGTGAAAGCGTCCTCAAAGGTACCGACTGCATGCGTGCATCCATCTATCCTCAGGCTGGGAAACCAGTTGCGGCAACTTGGACTAAACCTGTTCCGTTCTCCTTCTGGTCTGCTATTCAGCATGCCAAATATGGTAATACGGATCAGATGAGTGTCCAGGAACCTCGCGGATTGCCCTACAGCTACAACGAGCTGTTCAAGACATGGAACTGGACCAATTACAGTGAACTTCTCAAAGAGAAGACCTGGAATGCTGGTCTGAACTATTGCCAGTATGCCGACATGACCAGAATTTTCTATCCTGCTCTGCGTACTGTGTATCGCGAAGAAACTTCGGTGCTCACCGACCAGTGGGTCGTTGATGCTCTGGTTTACACCAAGCATGAATGCCGTAAGGCATGGGCTCGTTTCTCCGGTCGTAATGACAGCCAGGCTATCCTTGAAGCTGCTATCAAAACTTATCTTGAAGGTAAGCTTGCTTATCTGTATAACGGTAAATACGATTTCGTGGTTACCGTGTATAAGACTGAGGAAGAGCAGAAGCTTGGATATGTTGAGCATGTCAAACTGAAACTTATCTTCCCTGCCACCATGCGTGTTATCAACTTCGATATCGAAGTTAACCGCGAAGGTTATGGCACAGAAAGTGAGGCCTAATCATGTCAACTGACGCACATGTTTTCAATCGTAGCCTCGCTGCTGTGGCACGTAACGCTAAGTCCGCCATTGATTGGGGTTCCAACCTCTACAATGATTTCACCAATACTGGTGTTAACTGGACTGGTCAGAAGGATGATCTGTCTGCCAAGTATTATCTACCTGGTTCTTATCAGGGAACCATCTCTGGTGTTCTCCAGGAAGATATGATGCCTCGTTTTGGCGAAAACTTCCAGCTTGGTATGGGTATCAATGCCCCCATGTTGGACGTTGCAACTCCTTGTTCTTTCACCCCTGCTGTTATCGTTGTGACTTCTGTTCCTGCGATGTACATGATTGATGGTTCCAAACCCACAGTCATGGCTCAGCTTACGAAAGACCTTATGGAGTCTCATGCCAAATCTGTCAGCGGTATTGACTTCGGATATTCTCTGGGTGTTGATACTTCTGCTAACGTCGGTATGGACAGTCAGATGTTCGGTGTTCCTGGAAAGACTACTCGTAACCAGCCGAGTCCTACTTTCACCTTTACTGAACTCAGTGGTGACCTTGTGTTCAACTGGGCTAAGAAATGGATCTGGGACATCAATCATCCCGATACAAACGTGTCTATGGCACAGGTGCAGTTCCCTGGCGCTTACACCATGAGCGCTTATGCTGCTTCCTTCATGGTTATTCAGTTCGACCCAACGATGAGACCTGATCGTATCATCGATGCTGCTCACTATGTGAACGTCTTCCCGACTGGAACTGGTGATATCGGTTTTGAACGTACGATCGGTACCGTCAAGGTTCCCGAACGTTCTATTACGTTCCAGGCCATCGTTCAGCACAACCCCTACATCAAGTCTCTGGCCATGGCTATTGCTGAAAAACTTCAGCTCCATGTCCACAACTACAATGTGGCACCTCCGAACAAACTCACTGTTGACCGTGGTCTCTCTGAGTTCGGTCTCGAAGGTGAAATGGTCGACCGTCGTGCATGGGCAGCAGATCCTGCTACCAAACATGTGGATACCGCGTATAACAACGTGGAATTCGCAGTTAAAGAAACCACGACCAACGCCTGATAATCATCTAACACAGAGTGGAGCACCAGTGCTCCACTCTGTGTTTTCTTATTTTGACAAAAAATAAAGTACAGGATACTTTACTTTTTAAATGTATAGAAGCTGATCAGTATTATGCACTAATGTGCAATAGGATCATCAACCAGTTACACGAATCGTGCAATAAGGTTAACGTTGAACTTCTTTGGTTGGGGCTTTGTGGGCGCACCAACCTGAAGTTTCTTAGCTCTGATGAATATACCAGTCATATGAAACTTCTTTCATTTTTGTTATGATTGTGTAGCGAATGATCCTTAGAGTAGAGTGTGGTGTTACAGCACCACACTCTACTCGTCTTCACATCATGATTACAGAGTCTGTTTTTCTGGTCACCAATTTATAGATTTGACATTTAGTAAGACACTAATGTAATATATAGCTTAAAAAGAATAAACAACACTAGTAGGCAATGTTGCCTACTAGTGTTGTGTTATATGTATTTATTTAGAGGCTAGGTGGTGGAGGAACATCTTCGTAGGTTTCTTCATTTGTTCCAGCGTTTTCTTCTTCAGGTGATCCTTCGTCCAAACTTGGAGGATTTGGTACTCCTTCAGTTTCGTCCCCACCAGCGTTGGTGGTTCCTTCTTCAGGATTGCCTTCATCTCCTAATTCAGGGGGATTGGGCACACCGTAGTCTTCATTCATGCCAGTATCTTCTGGTTGACTTCCATAGTCATTTCCATATGTATAAGATCCAGAATTATTGTTTTCAGAACCTTCAGGATTTTCGAGATCATCCGATTTAGCTTTCTGAACAATGAAGGTCATCCAGTCGTTAAGACCTTTTCTCTGGTTAGAAAGTAATTGTACAAGATCCTGAGTATTCTTGAAGTTGACATCTTCAGGATATGGGAGATCATAAGAACTCTGGAATCCGATATTATCGATGTAATCACGTACCATATTGGATCTGATATTAGCACGCATCATCTTGAGTGTATCAGCGAGTTCTTGTACTTGTTCTCCACCAGATACAAGATCGTCACTGTAAATGTAATCACAGATCTTCTCGACAGTATCAAGATATTTTTCAATCTCTTCGTATTGTGCTTTGTCAACAACAATCTTGGGAGATGGAAGAGTTGTTTTGATACAGCTTATAATTTTGGCAACATTTTTCTTGATGCTGTCATCATTTGTTTCTACTGTTATCTTTGATTTTGGTGAAGTATCGGCTTCACTTGATGCGTTTGCTTTAGAAGTCTTTTCTGTTGTTTTAAGAGTTTCTTCAATCTTACCACGTAGGTGTGGTGAATACCTTGTGTATAACCGTACGAATTTGGTAGAATGTTTTATAACAACTTTTTGTTTACTCTTCACATTGTTACTGAAGAATAAGTTAGTTGTTGCAACAGAACGGGAATATTCATTTTCTGAAAGATGATTAAGTGCACTATGTGGCACTTGAAGCCACGTGATGATCCAGTTACCGATTTTTTCAAGTAGCCCATCATCTGGCATTACAGCTCCAGTTGATCTATGTTCAGTCTGTACATCTAAACTATCTGAGATACCCTTGATCCCTTTAGGGAGAATAGTTAATGACTTTTGAATAAGATCCTGTTGAACTGTGAGAGGATTGATATCGAAACGCATCATTCGTTTTGCAACATATGCATTTCTTATCATATCCAGATATTGCTGCAAGTTTGTTTGTTTTTCATCAACTGCAACAGAAATCACTTTGTTGTCAATCGAGTTTTCAGTAGCTGCCATGATGTATGACATAAGCAGAACTGTTCTCAATGCCAACATTGTACTCATGCTTTCGGTGATTGATTTACCAGTACCATCTGGTCTGTGTTCAAATCTGTAATAAACCATAAGAGGTTCTGGTACAAATACAAGAACACATTTTTTTCTATTAAGCAAGTTACGGAACATGCAAGAAGTGATAGCATCGTACTCACCGATTGTAGTACCACTCAATCCAAAGTCATCGAGTTTAGCTTCGATTAGGTGTTTAAACGTAATACCAAAGATGGTATTTGTGATATCATATCTTTGTTCATCGGTAATATTAGACCCGAACCTATAAAGATTAGGAGCACCAAAAGCCGCCTGAGTTGCTGATTCTGTAAGTTTTCTTGGACCAAATCCAGGAGGATTGTTACCTTCTCCTTCAACCATGGGATTTCCCCATTGATCAACAAGAATAAAATATCCGATATGTTTGTCTGGAGATCCAGGAATTATAACAGGCACAACTGCTCGTGTTGGAATTTCGATAATAGCAGGATTTTTATCACTACCATCATCGCATTCTGAATCCAAAAGAAATGTTGGTGAGTTTTGATCAAATAAGAAATGTTTTTCTATTTCATCACTCAATTTAGAAGCTACGTCTGACAGATGATCTTTTCCTTTTCTCAAACCAGTAAGATCTGATGACATAACAATATGGCTTTTGCTGTCTTTGAATAGATCTAATATTTGTTTACGAGCTTCTTTAGATTTGGTTATAACTTCTCCTGGTTTCATTCCGACCATAGGATTTGCTGCTTCTATTGCTAGGAGCATGTCTTGCTCAATTGCTGATTCAAGTGCTTCAGTACTAGTGTGCACTGAAGTGAACATTGATTCAGTAGAAGCAAATGCTGATTCCATGGATGGAGAAACAAGGGCAGTATTATCAGCAGATATCTTAGTGCTTTTTCTTTTTGAAGATTTTAAAACACCAGCTTTAATGAGATCATTATCAATGGCAGTATTCAAGATGTCGATGTTTCTTGGAGGGAGTACCATGATAGCACATGAACCAGATCCATACAAAGATTCTCTTGTGTATTTGTAAATAAGATCTCCAAGTTCCAATTTGTCGTTGAAGAAGTTTGTTAATTCATCACCAACTTTTTGTTCAATTTCTTCTCCAAGATCAGAACCATCACAAACGATATTGATCGTATCAGATTGCATGTCTGTGGGACTTAGGATCGATGACACCATGATCTCTGCTGAACGATCGATTTCTGGAGTAAGAACTCGAATAGCATCTGATTGTTGAATCCAGTCATTGTTAGACTTTGCAACTTTAGTAAGATAGCTTGTTAGCTCAGAAGTGTTCGGTGTTTGATCATTCTGAACGTATTCCATCATTCCAGGCATGTGCCGAAGTTCTGCCTGAGTATGTGTGTTCATGATGATGGAATCAGAGTGTTCCATTTTTGGCATATCCTCTGGAAACTGAACTCCAAAAATCTTGTAAAGTCTTGAAAGTTTCCTTACTGGATACTTCTTTTTAAATCCAGGCATTGTATGCAAATTCCTTATATTAAATAGGGTGAAAGGTTTTATAATGATTCAACTTGAACTGTACATCAGAGAAATCACAAGATTCCTTAAGACGATGACAATCAAGAATGAGTACTTTAAACATCAGATGGAAGAAACCTACGTAGCAGATGCTTTCATTGGTAAGCTACCAGATGAACTCCATCCGTATTATAGACATCTTCTTGGTAAGTGTGCTTATGAATCTTTTGATCAATTTAGATCAGTAGCAGGTATTCCTGCCTTTGATGAAGATGATCATTCTGATCTTACTATATCCGATGCACAACTTGCAGTTGATTATGGGTTCGATTATGTTGCTCTTCCGATGGATTCGGATGTTGTTGAGTATCAAACAATAAATGGAATACACGTTAAACTTCGTTCATATTTTGCTAATATTGACGGAACTGTCAAACGAGTTTATCCTAATTGTGTTTGGTACTATGGGCAGATCTGTCCTGTGAAATTACTTTATAAAAAATTCGATGAGTTGATAACAATCAACTCAATCGATACTCATAAAGTTATTCCATTCAATTCAACTACATTAAAGAGCAAAGAACACCAAAAGACTGCTTCGCTGTATAGGATGCCGAGTCGCTATTATTCAAAATTGTGCGAGTCTTACCCTCTCATGGTAGACATAATTAAAGCTGTTGTTTACCCTGTTCCATCACTCGAAGCGTGTGTAAATGCGAGTAATTATTCACTCATTAGTTGTGATTTAACACAACTTAGAGAGAATGAACGAACAACAATGTATACATGCGTTCTAGATATACTGGAACTGATAAAACGTAGATGGGATGTGTCCGAATTCGTATATGAAGATCTATACGCACTTGATATTCAGTCGAAGATTTGGAACACATTGCTACTTGCATTGATGAAGCAGCGTATTGTAAATATCAGAACGTCTGCAGCACATGAATATCACATTTGGGAATATCTAAAATCACATGGTTTAGATGACTACAGTGATGTTCTTAATATGAAACAAGCTTTATTCTTATATAGAAACTATCCATATCTTTTGAGAAATAGAGGATCAGATTTTAACTTGATTCTTCTTGCCCATAAACTTCTTTCAGAATGGAATATTGAAATTTCTGGTAAGAATATTTTGCAAACCAAGGTCAATACTGAAGATAAGGATAAGGAACAAAAGTTTGAAGAAACTTGTAAGACTTATCCTGTTGTTGATTCCATTGTTGTTGGTGAAACAGTATTGGATACTCTTAAAAATATCGACAATAACGATGTATCATATCTTAACAAAACAATGAAGTTCTATGATGAACTACATGCTTTTGATTATAGAAAGAGTTTATTTCAAGAAATGAATTCAGGATCTATCGAATCTCTACAGAGTCTATACGACAAAGAAAGAGAAGCTGGTCTTGAATATCAGAATCAATTCATGTTTGAGAAATCAACTGAAGAACAAACGAAGTTGTTTACAAATACACCACATACGGCATTTGTTACAAAAGTTTTGGAGATTTCTAAAACTACAGTTTCAACTCTATTTAAACAGATCTATTCTAGATTCATGACCGAGTCGTTGTTGTATAGAGCTGCTATCGGACAAGCTGATTACATTATCAGTTTTGTTCCTGATGGAATGAGTTATTCTGTAAATATATCTGTTGTTGATGCAATAGGCCTTGTGTGGTATTGTGCACTGAAAGAACTCGGATGGTATGAAAACGATGATGCCAAATCGTATCCGTATATTTATCTGACAGTGCCTTACAAAGAATCGTTTGATCCAATAAGAGAAACGTTCAAATGGAATAATCATAAGTTTAATACGACTGATATTCTGAGAATTGTTCCTACGAAAATGTCTCTTACAGGAGATGATCTCCCAGATAGTATCAAAGGAGATTATTATATTGTTGATGATAGTCTTCATTCTACAAAATGGGTGTGGACTAACACAAGTGGTTCATCAACTATTGAATTCGAAGATGTTGATTCAGTTCGTGTATGGAAATTGAAAACGCAAGCAAATACACTTGTTGCTGATTTTAAAATGCCGTATAACGGATGGAAACATCAAGAGTTCATATGGAAACAAGGATTGAGTTCTTATTCATCTGTTCTTAAGGTAGAAACGTATGAGTATTTAATTGATAGATTGATGCCAAATCGAGATACAATTACATATGAAGAACTCATCACGTTGTTAGATGAACAAGCTCAAGGTTATATACAGATTTACAAAGAATTACATGGCTCCGATTGGTCAAGACAGCATACTGGTGTTACTGATGTTATCAAAGATCGAACTGTTAATCAGGTTGTTAAATTAGAAGTCTTTGGTGGTATGACATTCAAAGAGTTCATTGAAACAAATGCTGATATTAAAGAGCTCGTCGAAAAGATTGAAAATAACACAGTTGCTGTTGCTAGAACCGAGTATGCTAAACTTGGTAATAGTTTGATAATAGCGTTGTTCCCATTGGATACGGATTATCTCGAAGATAATGCCGGCGTATCTATGAACCGATTCAACAGATTGAAAGAATTGTTCATAAATCTTTGCAGTTATAATGTAACATTTCTTGAAGGTTCTGTTGGAGCATCAGATACATCACTAACACTTTGTGATTTTATTACACAGGATTATGATTCCAATGAAACATACATGACTTCCAGATTCTTTGTGGATACAGAATCTCTGAAAGTTAAATACAGGTATGGATTTGAAGACAAGATTTGTGCAACAGATATTATTTCAACTATTTTGGTTGAACCCCCTGTAACACCGTTCTATCTTAGCGATACCTGTTGCGATAGTTTTGATAATACAACTATTTCTACGAAGTCTATCATAGAACATGGAATAACAACATGTGAACATGATGTTATAACAACAGATACATGCATAAAGTGCGATCGGGCCATTCATGCCGAACTACACAAAATGCCAGAGTCTGTTGTTTCTACAAAAAGAACAAGAACAAAAAAGAAATCATAAATAGGAGAAAATAATGTCTACAGAAACAGTTCTTCGTAGTTCTGGTGTCTATACGACAGTTCTCGGGGCATTGAATCAGTTTCAAGCTCTTACTGATCTGGCATATAACGCTATGCATACTACTACTTTGAATTATAAATACTCTACTTCAGAGTATGCTCATGAATCAGCTCAGATTCTTCGATCATCTGTTGTTGATCTCGAAGTTCCTCCCACTACACCTGCTTTATCTTATTTTGGTATTGGTGTTCGTGGTTTTGTGAATGTTGGTGATTATTCGTCAGTTGCTTATCCTGGCGATGCACGAATGATGGACTTGTACATGCCTATTCCGATTCGATGTGTTCGAGTTGATGAAGAAGGTACCACTAAGTTCACTAATTCAGATCGTGCAAAATATCGTCTTCGTGTTGTACGAACAGTCAATGGTGTTGAGTACGCTTGTTATTATTTGAAACTTATCTCATTTGATCCTTCGATTTCTATCATTGGAAAAGATATCAACGGTACGGAAACACCATATTCACTTGATGAAAAGTGGTTGAAACCTGCTACTCCTGCTATCAATGAGGTCGGTGGACGTATTGACACCAATGTGAATCGACTTATTGTTCGTGCATCTGGAGTGTGTGAAATTCGTCACGATGAAATCATTGAAGCAGTCAATGCTTTGTATAACGGTGATACCAACTACGCTAAAGTGTCTGAAATTGGATACTACACTGGATGTGATGTCGATGTTACAGATGAGTGGATTCCGACGTCTGACTCAGCAGCTGCAGTTCATAAAGAAGCTGCATTTGTTCAGTTGGCAAAAGGACATTGCTTCAGGGGTTCAGAACTAGTTACTCCTGGAAGCTATATTCGTCCTGTTGTTACACTTGAATCTGAATCATGTATCAATGGTGATTTGGCTTAAGTCAAAAAATAAATAGTAGATAGAGGAGTGTTAGCACTCCTCTATCTACTTTATTCTTTTCAGAATGTGGTTGGTGTGATGACAGTCCATTTATCAATAGACTGAACAGCTTTCATACTCATGAGAACCTGATTGTAGTTGACAACAATATCAACCCAATGTTCGGAACCGAGAGATGCTTTGAGCATCATGTACTCAAAGTTGCTATCGATTTCATTCGGTTCATCATTGGTGTAACCACCAATGATAAGAGTTTTAGCTGCAATACATAGCGAGTTGTCAGACATCCGACCCATAGATGATTCAGGAATCAGATCAGTCAGAACAAGATGCTGATTCTTCAACAGAATCGTTGTGGAACCTGCAACAATTTCACCAGCTGCTCCGAAGTTGGTCATTTTTTCTTTCTGAGATGCTTTACAGAATTCTTCTGCTTTCGGAAGAAGTTCCAGACCAACATCGATAAGCTTTCCTTCATCAGATTCAGTGAGTCCGGTGAAGTGCTTGATGATAGTCATGAATCGTTTCGGATCTGACGGGTCAAGAATCTCACAATTTGTGATATCATTCTTGATCGTGCTGTTACAGCAATTGATCAGACCGTTCATGAAACCTGCTTTTGCCTGCCATGCCTGACATGCTTTGTCAGCAGTGTCTTTATCAGACAAGTTGATGAGTGCTCTCAGTGATTCAATAGAGAATACTCCATTATAATCACAATCAACACACCCAACACCTGCGACATAATTGAACCGATCAACCATGAAGTCCTCAAGAACATTCGCAACACCACGAGTTTCATCATCCAGAACTTTCTGAATAGCTTGAATGTATTTCAGCTGGTTGGCCGCGGCAACTGTTTTCGGTATTGCTTTCTTGAGAGAGGTGAAGACTTTCTTTCCCTTGTCATATGCGATAGGCAGTGTGATCGCAAGATCATACTGGATATCAATGTGAGACACACTTTTGTCTTTATAAAGCAACCGTGCTTGATTGATCGCTTCCATTTTGTTACGACACGGATGTGCAAGTCTGATCATCACCTGTTTGAATGGTGCACCAATACAATCCCTCATGGGGATTACTTTTATGGAACCGATCGAAGTGATGTGTTCCTCGTTTCCATATGCAGTGTCGTTGTCTTCAACTGTAGGTGCAACATATTCCACTTTCTTGATGGTCAGCGTCTTTGCAGGTGCAGTGTCTTTCTGTTCCTGTTTGACAGTCTGCTGAGTGGTCTGTGGATGCTGCTGAGGTATGGAAGCATACGGATTTCCACTACTCTGTTCAGGTGTCTGCTGGGGCATGTAATTGATTCCCTGCATCTGCTGATATGACGGCTGTGAGAATGGACTCATCTGCATCATCGGCATTCCTCCGTAAGGATTTCCCATGAACGGACCAGCTGCTGCCATTCCGTAACCATACGGATTGCCCATTGGCACAGTAGAAGTTATCTGTTTGATGACGAGGTTGATGAACCCCTGAACGAAGTTCGTAAGGGCACTTCCGATGACAGGACTGTTGAGTCTCTGTCTGGCTCCGTCATACGCAACCGCTTTCTGTTGTTCCCATACACTTTGGATGTATGCGATCTGTTGCTGAGAGAATCTTCCTGTTGCAGCAAGACTTCCCAGTTGTCTCTGGAACTCAGCTTCTGCAGCCATGAGTTCCTGGTTCTGATAACCATTGTACATTTTGTTTCTCCTAACGTTAGTTATGTTTACTTACTCAAGAGTGGCCAACTCTTGGTTCGATTCATATAAGGAATATATGTTGTAGTTTCTGATGAATTCATCTTCAGCACTAGCGATAGCATCGATGATATTTTCTACTTCAACAAAACCTTCATCTGGTTCTGTATCAATCAAAGACATGATCGAGTTCCTTCGCCCACGATGGCGGTATGATGTTTCCGTCTTCATCGATTTGAATGAACGCAGAGATTTCTCCCGTGCGTATTGGAGCTGACGGTGGAAGAGCTAATAATGATTCGACAACCAATTGACTTGGATGTGCTTTCAACAAAGCCACAGGCATGTTCTGCGAAGCATTGCTTCCTTTTGTTTCTGTATTCTCAAGTGAACGGAAACGTTTTGTACCAATAGCCAACATCCAACAATCGTTACAGATAGAAGGATTAGCACGAAATGCATTGTTACCCATAAGCCAGCTTTCATGCTGACTTGCAGAAGATGCGAATCGTTTCACAGTTTCTTGTGTGAGACCTTCAGCTTTGTTGTTGACGATTTGGAACAATTTGTTATTGATGAGTGTGACAAGAGGTGCCATGATTTGGTCAAGTGCACCAATCTTCTTTTCGTATAAGTTTGTTGGGTTGTATGTGACGATCCAGTTATCAATATTGAAGAACACAACAAACAGAAGTTCGTAGATATCTTTCACATTGATACCGATCTGACTCAACTGGTACTGTGCTGGAGGATCAAGCAATGTATCTGTTGTTTCAAGATGTTTTCTCGCATTATCATACAGCAACAATCCGTTAGTGTTCGTCGGATATGTGTATTTTCCGAGAACAGTCCAGTAATAGTTCAACTGTGTATCAAGCAGGTTTCTCAGGTCAAACTTCGGATACTCTTCGAGACATGTGAGATAACTTGCAATGACGCGACGTTTGTTGATATTACCGAAAGCTGTGTCAAGAACTTTCAGGAAAATGTTGTCTTTGATCTTGATATATGAGAATTTCTCATCAGGTTCATATGTGTTGACAAGTGTGATTTCACCAGGAGCAAAACCATACATCTGCATCACTTTATCAAAAGGCTGTTGAGTAAGGTGATACAACAACAACGGAGTTCTATCAGTACGTTTACCACCACGTCCTCTTTTGCGTTGGTGAATCTTCACTGTAATGACAGTTTCTCTAAACTGTTTTCCTTTGTCAGTGTTGAATGTATAAGTTTCGCTTCTTTTGAACGTAAGCGGTGCTCTCATCACTTTGATAATGATATCATGTGCTGTACGATGCAAACCACCACGTTCTACGATTGGGAACAGTGGAAAGTATTGTGTATCACTTAACCACACTGCACCATGATCGAGATAAGGAACATGAATGTAGATAGGGTGTATCACTCCTTCAAATTCAAAATCGTATTCAAGAAGTTCAAACGAACTCTTCTGAACTTCAATCCGTTTCTTAGTGATGGCGTTGTTTTTGATGTATTCAATACGCTCGTCAGGAGAGAGTTCTCTCCAACCAATATACTTCAACCTTCCGTCAAACATTTTGACGGATTCACTGAATAAGTCATTCAGATAATTTCTGATCTGATGAATCTTTCTTGGTCTGAAATGCAACAATAATTCGTCGTTGAAATCAGGAAGAAGATCCGATGCTCCAGATAGTAATCTTTTCCATATGTCTTGCATGTATCCTCCTTGTTATAACAGACATGTTAAGTTTGCGATATTTGATGTCGTAGTACTTTGTGCTACGATTTGTTTCGATGTTGATCCACTTATAACCTTAAGTATCAGTGCTCCAGCTACTGGTATTGATGCTGCTGCGACAATATGCCAAAGTTTGTATTTTGATTCTGTTTCTGCTGAATCTCGTTTTGCTTCAGATGTCCTAACATCGTTATGTGATATATCAACATTGTTGTTAGATATATGAGCTTTGTTGTCTAACTCTTGAGATTTCACTTCTTTTTCTTTCATGGTATTTGATGCACTTATAACAGCAGTCAGTTCTTTAAGTTTTAATTCTAACTGATCTCTTTCTGCTGTCATGTTTTTAAGAGCATCGTTGAGTCTTTTTGTTTCTGAATCTCTAAGAGTTAATTCTGTTTCGAATTTGTCTTTTACTGCTGAAACTTCTTTAGCTGATCTTGTTGCAGCTTTCTTCAATAATTCATCTACTTCAGCCTGTGGAACTCTTTTATATTCCCCAGTATACCGAAGAGCTCGTGTTTTGTTGGTTGTTAAGAAAGTGATCGGAAGATCTTGAAGCTCAAGTGTTTCTTCTTCTCCATTGAAAAATTCATCGAGATCAACCACAAATGAATCCTGCTTATCTTTGTAGAAATAATTGATCTGCATTTCTGCTTCTCCATACATGTGCTGTACTTCTATTTCTACTAGCATATCACCAAACGTAGTGAACAGTTTGTTGTATCTCCCTTCTGGGTCATTAGCTGTTAATTTTAGCGTTGGAGATTTATCAAGTGCCTCGATCATTTGAGATCTTGCTTGATCGGATGCATCAGCAAATGTTACACTGCTTTTCGGGTGAGAGGCGATTGTTGCAGTTGCTTCGGTACAAAGTACCATATTGATTTCATCTATGTAAAATCCACCTTCACGATTAAGATCGTGTAATGGGATGTTTATTCTTGTTCCAGGTATTTGATTCGGTCTATTATTTGTATCTACAGTTGGGTTGATAGTTTTTCGTATCCAAATGATTACCATTTCTCTTCCAATGTGGTTTCCACTGATTGGAGGAACGTTTGTTTTGTTGTTGTTACAGTCTATGACTACAATAGTGTTTCTTGTATTATTCTGAATCAATACTTCAGAATAGTAACCAGGAAAACATCGAGTCAGTGGGCCTGTGTTAATCTGTTCTTTCTCATAAGACATCTTTTATCCTTTCTACCATGAAGATTACTGAAAGTGCTTCATGATAGTAATATATGTATATATGTCTTACGAGTATTTGATGATACCAGAAAAAATATAAATAAAATGTACAATAATGGTGGTTGAAATTATGCCATCCTATACATGTATAATAAGGGATTATTCCCCTAAATTTAAATCAAATTACGAGGTTACGCTACATGATTTATTCATTTCTTTCTGATGAAGCATTTGCTGTAACTAGCGCACAGTCTTCTGTTATGCCAGTTAAGGATATACAGAAGTATAAACTCGGTATCCTCGATGACAACTTGTTGAATTATTTCGATGATCATACAGTTATCAACGATCCAGTTGGCTCGACACGAGCAATCAATAGAACGACTCGTCAATCTGTTGATGAATCTACTGGTGGAGCAGTTGCTGTGCGTGCTGTTGGTAGAATGTTTTTCAATCTCGATGCAAGTAAGCTCGGTCTTGCAGAATCTACTGAACGCGCATTTATTTCTTCTATCACTGTTGATGTTGGAAATGACAACGATACGGTTATCAACGAGAAAGTTGTTCGACGTGCTGCACTGTTCAATATTGTCGAAGCTGTATTTTTTGCAAGAACAGATACTGCTCATATTAAAAGTTTATCTGCAATTGAAGCTATTCTAACTGGTGCAACAGGATCAACATTTGCAGGATATGTTCCAGAATCTCTGAAGCTTTCAACAACAATCACGGAACGTGCCGTTTATCGTTATACCAAAGTTCCAGATACAACTATACTCAGTTCTGATAATCTTGATTTCTACAATTGGTGTGAATTCAAGTTCAAGTATGGTGAGAACGATACAGATATAGTTGAGATCAAAGTTTGGCTGAGTACTGATGAGTTCAAAAGCAATTATCCTTTCTCTACTATAACGGACGTAGTTTATCCATGTAAACCAGAATGGATCTTGGATCCAGTTCTGTATGGAAGTGAAGTTAAAGCTGTTCTTCAGTCTTCAAACTACAAAGATTCTGTGCTTGATGATGCGATAACTGCACGAGACCATAGTGGTATATCTGTGTACAAAACCAGATATGTTCATGCTAATGTATCGAGTGATGCACAGATGGGTTTTGTTGTTATGTACAAAGGTGCAGCTCCTTCGTCTGCTGCAATGCGTGCTGCAATTAAAGAAAAACTTCTTGCTGAAACAAATAGTATCACTGGATCATTGTTGGCAGATGAATCTGAGTGGAAGAAAGTACTACCAGATCTTTTTGTTGATTCTGGTTTTTATATTTTTCCATGTTACTACCAGCGTGCATCATTCGGAGACAACGTCATTGAACAGAACATCTCCAATTATAAAACCATGTATTCTCGTCTGAGAAACATCTTTACAGGAGATGAATTTACTGATCAACAATTGTTTGATTATGCAGAAATCATTCAAGCACCTGGTCACGGCATGTACATGATTACAATGCCTGTAGGTATTGATGACAGTAACTTGTATAAGTCGATTCTTGCTATTCATCCGACTTATCAACCATTGGATTCTGTTGGATCAGTTACTGAATTTAAACCAACAAATGATTCGGTGTTTCTCGACAAGCAATACTACTATCAGAATCCACTTGCAGAACATGAATTCATTCCAATCACATTTGGTGTCACACGAATTAACGATGTTGTGTATAATCTCAATGATGGAGTTCCAACTTCTCCTGTGATTTATGAGAGAATCTATGTGATTGAAAAAGATGATTGGAACACAATGACTTCTGCAACAAAAGCATTTGCTTGGTCGCTTGCTAGATGTGTTGCTGCTTGTATCGATAAGACAATCTCTCTTTCTGACAATGAATTTACACGAGAAGAACTAGGATCTGGTTCGAAACGAGAGTATTATTCTTTTGTTTCTAATTCAACCGAATACCACGTTCTTACTCTTGCTGGAGCTGAGGGAGTGTTCGATGGTAATGTCATTGTAACTACAGGTGAGGAACATGTCTCAGGGTATATTCATTAAAGGATTCCCTACTCCAAATGTTAATGGTACCTACACTCTTCTGAGTGCAGATACCATTAATACAGCGAGAGTGTGGGATTCTGTTGATAGATTGTACCGGATGCGATACAGACAGTTGAATCCTGAATATAGGTTAACTGCTGATGCAACATTCGAACCTGGTAAAGCGTATTATAAATACGTGAACAACCAATATGTTCTAGATGAAGAGTTGCACGATAGAGCAGATGAAGTTCCACAAAATGTTTACTACGAACGTTTTAATGTAGGTCAATGGGAAATTGTTCCTATTATATCTGGTGTTCCATCTGATAATTATGTCTATTGTGCAGTTTTGGATGATGACACTATATCTCCAGCTCATCCTGGTGTTATTTGGGAAGATGCTGATGGCGTTACCATCACATCTGCAGGAGTTGATATTTGGGATGAATCTTCATTCACTTCTGTTGTCAGTGATCCTATTGTTGACGAAACTGCTGGTACAATCACCACAATTACGACAACGACAAATCTTGTTACAGGTGATGTTTATAGAGAGACTAATGTTGTACGAACTAAAGAAGTTTATGTTCAGAGAACATTAGATCGATATATCAACATGAACTTGACTATTGATAAGGTTTATCGGTTTAAGTTTATTTCAGATTTTGAAGTATTGGGTTATCGTGTTGATAGCTCTGGAGAACCAATTCCTAATCAACCAATTAATGCTGGTGTGTTCAAGTTGGAAAAGGTTATGCCTTATTTCGATTTGATTGCAGCTGGCATTGATTTATATGCTAACTTGTATCAGATAATTGGATTGAAAAAAGAAATCTATGAATCTGATAAAAACAGGTTGGCAGATACTTCAATATACAAATTGTCTGATCCAACAGATAAGTCTGTTGTGATTTATATGCCACAGATCTTTATCAAAGAAGCAGACCCTTCGGTTGATAAATATTCAAAAATTCTTCTTACAATAGACATGGGAGTTGATACTGGATTGTCTAATTTGGAAGATATGAAAGATGTGCTCACAAAGCTCTTTGAAAAGAGATATGGTATCAAACCAGCTAATGTATCTGAGTCTTTGGTAACACTGACAGAATACGATAATATCTGGTTGACAACAAGTGAAGCTGAAAAAATAAATAAAGAACGAGAAGAGAATAAAAAATCCTCAACAGTTACATATTCTAATTTGTTTGATTTCCAAACTACAAATCAAATTTATATGGAAAATATCAGACTAAAAGGAATGGTTGCTCATCTTGAGGAAGCTCTTGTTACAATGAACAATAACCAGTAAGTGAGGACCTTTTATGATTATTACTGATCCGAATCAATTAGATCTCACTGGAGAGAATAGTAGTTATAAAAGGGATCTGCGAAGATTCAAAATCTTTACTGCTAACCAAACAGTGGATCTTGAAGACACTGCTTATGCACATACACTTAAAGTGTATCTCGTAACTGGTGTCGATGAAAATAACAACCCGAGTTTGACATTGATCAACAAAGGAAGTTATGCTAAACAATGGAACATCGATAGTAGTTGTAAAGATATTACTGCTACGGCAAAAGCCAAATTCAGATATGGTTATGATGCTCCTGAGTTTCTTCCAACTGCAGACACTCATTATCAATCTGGTAAGAACTATTATTTCAAATCAATTGAAAATGGTGTAACAACTTACAAATTGTTTACTTCGTATACTGTCGGTGCTGCCATTCCTAAAGATTCTTCCGGAAACATACAGTACTATGAAAAAGATCAGGATACGTGGAATTTTGAACTTATTAATAAGTTCTTCATGAACGATTCTTCAAGTGATATTGCTGAATCTGGTGAATATGAAATTGCAGTTGAGTATCAAGCACTTGAACTTGAGTGCATGGCAATTCAGCAGGATGGTCTTGGCCCTGAGTACAGCCCTGGTCTCATGCGATCAATGATTGATAAGATTGAAGAGCTATACTACGTTCGTAATCCAATTAACAATGTATCTGCTACAACTACAGCAGACATGCATTGTTTGGAAGAAGATCTTACTGGTGCTAAGATTGAGAACTACATCACAGGAGAAGTTCATCGAGTTGATGTTGTCAATAATCTTTATGTCATTCGACCTCAGTGTGGTTCTTTCTACAATACATCATCTTTAAGATTGGAATTCCAACCAGATCAGGATCCAACAGCTGGTACAACTGTTTTGACAAAAGAAACAGTAGATACCAATGGTAATGTGATTGAAGGTGATTATGTCGTAACTGGCATCAATAAAGAAAAAACAGCAGTCTCTGATCCAACTTGTGGAGTTTACGAATACATTGTTCTTAAAAAGAGCTTTGTTGGAAAAGTATTTGTGTCATACCAGGCATTCGGTGGTGAAGTTACTCAAGCAGATATCAACGCTTTGAAAGACATTGTTCAGAATGTTTATCGCACAGTTACTGCAATGGACATTGTCACTGTGTCGAATCTGTCAAATACATCAATCATCAAAGAACTCGTATATCGTCAGCAGTTGATTGAACACACGATTGGTCACTTCCAGTCACAAAGATTCAAATACACAACTGCACAGACAGATAAGTGGGTGAATATTGCATTTGTAGATCGCAATCCTTGGACGGCAGATGCTCCTGTTCCAACATCTTGTATTGGAGAGTTTCGTATTAAAGTTCCAGATATGGATTTCTTCATGGATGTTAAGATCACGTTTGATACGAATGCTGCAAAAGTAATTGATATTTCAGTGTACCACGCAGACATTCCATCATTTGATAAGAACAAGTTCGAGTACTTCACAAAACGAGTTCTTCCTAAATTCCGTCTTATCTGGTGTTCTGCTCAACTTGCAGATAAACCTGGTACGGAACGAGGAATCATGTTACAGATGTCTATGACTAGTCAGACTCCGACTCTCTGTACTGTTATTGTTGATGATATGACTGGTGCAAAGAGTCCTTGGGATTTGATTGATACGCTTGGAAAAGAACGTCCTGGAACTGATAACACAAAAGTCGATTACTATACGAACAATGTGGTTCGCTATGGTGATTATACTGAAGATTCAGAAAAACGCAAGAGTTACGTGTTTGATTGGAAATCCGCAATCGATCGTACATCCAATCTTGTCCCGTTATATCCTGCAGGATATACTGTTTTTGTTGGAAGTATTCCGATGAATGCAATAGAAGAAGTATCTGTATCCCACAGTGATGCAGAATTTGGCGATGTTCCTGAAATACTTACTTCAGGTTACGAAGTTACTCCTATTATCACTGGAACAGATATTGATTTGACACAGGTTAAAGCGGTTGAATTTAAAGTGTTTGATCGTTATACTGAGAAATATCTAATCGGACGCTCTCAGAAAGTAAACTGTCAAAATACCACCTTGTCTGCTGAGGCTTTGTATTTTGTGGACGACCTTTGTTTGGTGTCGTGTACACTAGTGTTCAATGGTACAAATTACACTATGAAGCTAAATAGCAGAACTGGTACAAACAGTTTGAATAATGATCGATTCGATTTGGTTCAGATCGATCTTATCGGTTAAGGAGGATGTATGAATATTTTTGTTAAACTAGGTGAAACTGGTATTGAACAAGTTACCACACATCCTGTTAAAACTGAGATGACTGGATGGATACGATTGGGAAATGCACAGGTTGATTCTAACACTGGTGACGTTACTATAGGTTCTGACGTTATCCCATATGACGACTTCGTCAAATATATGAGACAATTTTCTGTATCAACTACAGGAGTCGTATCATATAGAGAAGGCGTGACAAAACAGAATCTCGCATCAACTGGAAAGCTGAGTGAACTGGATATGAGTATTCCTATGACATTCACTCGTGCGAATACAGTTGTGAATTTTGGAAGATTGTAAAAATATGAAGATACTAGTGGGTCGATATCGACCCACTAGTATCTTGCTTTATGTTATTTGAACAAGTTTCTTATATGGTATTTCAATCTGAAGAAGCGTGTATCTTCGTGGTAGATTTTTGCTATATCAAGTTCGTTGGATAACCACCACGGGTGTGAACACATACAGAAATCACGTACAAATGACTGTAGTTCAGTGTGAGTCAGTTTTGCACTGATTATATCTGAGTTGTATAATTGGATATGTGTTAATGCGAACATAAAGATAATATCGATAGCAGCTATCCCTGCAGAAACATTATCTACGTGTTCTGAGATGATATTAAACAATACAGGATTGATTTCAGTTGTTATGTTTGTTAACAGTTTTCGAAGTTTTCTATCATTTCTGTATTTTAAAGTGAATAAGTTGATAAGATCAATGAATTGTGCTGCATATGCAATCAATTCTTTTTCAGGATCTTTGTATGTATCATCCGATTTTAACACAGATTTACAGAATTTAAAGACATTCAATTTACCTTTATCATACAGGTTAACATTTATTGTTTCAGATAAGTGTCGTGCAAATGAATGTTGGGCAAACGCAAAAGCTCTATATGCAAGTTGGTCGTGTGTGAGGATGGTCGTTGTAACTTTATCTTCATTGTATTGCTTTCTTACCATTTTGAACAGATAATTGAATAATGGATCGAATTCTGCATAGAAGTCCAAATTGAAAAGATCACGTATGATAATGGTTTCATCATCTATCATGTCGTCGAGGTGCATGTTGATATAAGCGTTCATTTTGTTCTCCTTTTTAGAACATCATCGGCTGGTGTTGTTATTGTATATTTCATTAAGCTCGCAGCAAGTGAACCTTTTACAAGTTCACACAAAACGGAAACATATTGATATATACCTTCAAAATTTAGATCAAGACCATCTTGATTCGATATATACTCTTTACATGATTTACAGAGATTTGTCTTATTGTTAACAGGTTTGAGTGTAATATAGTTGTGTATAGTTGTCGGTCCACTTAAATCGTTGTCGATTTTATCAATTGTTCTAGCGATTAATTCACAATCATAGAGACTTATTTTGTTTAGTACTGTGTATTTACCAAACGCATTGCATATCATTTCGTGTAATTCGTAGTCATTCATAGTAAATGTCCTCCTGTTAAATCATATACTGTGTGCTTATTAATTAAAAGTTTATGTGTAAATAAGTATGCGTACTATCATTATATGTGTGTATCCAAATCAGCACATTTTACAACAAAATCGTATTCCATATTCTTTTAAGTGCTGGAAGAAGCCCATATGGAATTGATCAAACAAATGTTATTCAAGGAGATTCTCTTATGAGTAAATTCGATCTGGGTCTCGAAGCTCTTGCTGATCAGCAGGAACTTGAAGTGACCGGTGATATTCTCTCTTATGAATATCTCGATACTGTCATGCAGTTCAATGATGAAGCTGCTGAAGCAGTTGTTATCGCCGATGGCATCGGCGCTATTGCTAGCGCTATGGAGAACCTCGGCGCTATCTGCGAAGTTCTCGCAGATCATGGTAACAGCCCCGCTCTCGAAGCTCTCGTTGGCAGCAACTTCCGTGAAGGTTTCTCTCTCGAGGCCGCTGGAAACGCCAAAGAAGGTCTTTGGGCTCGTTTCGTCAAATGGCTGAAAACCCTCTGGGCCAAAATCAAAGCTTTCTTTGCCAAATTTTTCAGCTCTTCCAAAGCCATGCGTACCAAAATTCGTGAACGTATCCAGGCTATTAAGAATGCTGGTGGTATCGAAAAACTCGTCATCAAAGTTCCTGAATTGAGTGTTATCGAATACAATAACAACGCGATGAAAGAGCTGTTCGCCAATGCGATCAAGAAAGTTAATGCTTCACTTAACGATCCTGATCTCAAAATCGATACTGAAGAATTCACCAAAAAAACTGAAAGTGGAAAAGATCCGCTTGAACGTATGCTCAAGGTGGCTGCTGGTTCTGAAGTTGAAGTTTCTGCTGGTAAAGGCGAAAAAGCTATTGCTTTGCTTGAAAAACTTGAGCAGCGTCTTGTTGTTCTCGAAGCTGCCAAAGCTGAAATCGATCGTGTTGCTGATGGTATCGAAAAGAATTCTTTCGCTATCACAAAAGAACAGTACAGTAACAAACAGGTGACGAAGGCGCAAGCCGAAGCTGCCGGTATGACTGCTGAGCAACGCAAGACCACGAACGACAATGTCAAACGCGCCAATGCCGAGAAAAAAGACGAAGCTTCTGGTGACTTTCGTTCTCGCGTTATGAAGTATCACTCTGAGTTCAGCAAGTATCTTGCAAAAGCTACTCGCGAATCCATTGCCGATGCTTCTTATGCGCTGTCTGCTTTCAAACCGAAAAGCAAGTAATAAGTCTCTTTTGACTTGATTAGTAAGAGACATGTGTGTTAACACACATGTCTCTTATTTTTATTTTGTTTAATAAAGGTGAAATATGAACATTGATCTCGGAATCAATAACGAACCTTCTGCTGAAGAGTTCGATATGAAAGAATATCTTCTTGATGTTCTGGAAGGCGATGATGTTCTTGATCTTGATTCTCGTCAGTATGATGAAATGAGTCGTCTGTTCAACATGATTGATTCTGCATCGGATGAGAACATTGCTATTCAGTTTCTTTCAAACGATCAGACTTTTGTTGATTGTTTTGGTACTGAACAGCCTAAAGAACAGATCATCGCTCGTATGGAATCCAGTAATGAACATCTCCTTCAGGACTTTCTTCGCTGGGGCGTTGCTGGCATGATCGCAGGTGCGATTCTTGCTCGCTTCAGTCGCATTCGTTCTATCTGTGCTAAGGCTAAACTCACTGTTGACCAGGAGAAATTTGATAACTGGACAGCTCGTTCTCTTTATCTCCCTCCTGCATCGCAGATGAAAATCCTTATGGATGGTCTTGAACAGCTTGCTAAAGGTATTGAAAGTACTATCAATGATCCTAAGTTTGATCTTGGTACACTTTCTGAAGCTCTTCGTAAGTGTGGTATCGATGTCAATCCTGGTAAAGGTGATGTCAGTAAGATCATTACTACTGATTGGAAAGCAGTTGGTGGTGATTGGATTGGTAAGATTCTCGGTACTGCTATTGTTGGAATATCGTGGCCTGCAAGTACAGTAGGAGCACACATGACTTCTTCTAATGGTGGTACTCTTGCTGATAAAGGTTATACCAAAGCTTCTTTGGTTGAATATGCTGATCGTATCGTGAAACTTATCGATATGGTGTATAAGCTTAAAGACATGAAGAACCAGAAAGGTGTTCATGAAGAAGCAGAGAACCTCAGTGCTAAACTTCGCTTTGTGAAGAAAGCTATTGATGTTCTTGTTCACACCATCAAGAATGTCGGTCGTGGCATGGCTGCTGCTATCGGACATGTCAGTTGATATGCGCTGTCTCTACATAGAGGATCGAATGATCCTCTATGTAGAGCTGTTCTTGTAACATATAAACTATATATTATTCGCCTTTTGCGATTGCTTTAACAAGTGTGTATCCCTTCATCAGGATTATTCTAATGATTCTAAGTCCTGCTCTGATCAACGAGTTTAATCTTGCATTAACTGCAGGATTAGTCATTGACTTTAAGGTCTTCTTACCCTCTTTATCGTTCGCAGTACTGTTTTTAACAAGTTTGTTTATTATGTCTGCTGTCGAAGACTTTGGACATAATAGTTTTGCCATTTCCAACATATGTAATTTGGATCGGACTTCTCTTGCAGCTTCGTACATATCTTTATAAGCAGATGCGTATTCATCGTGTGTCATTTCTACCATCTTCATCTTACGAAGGATATCATTTCCTGTAGAAATGTATTGTTGCAGGGTATTTATAACACGATTCATTTCATCGGGATTTGGGGTATTTCGTGTTTTAAAAGAATTGCCCATATTCTTTAGTACTTCAGCTATTCCTGCTATAAATGGGGCTATTGGGTTGGCTTCGCTGGTATCTACGAATTTTATCTTCTGGTCTCCTGTTGTTTTAGCAATAGTTCCATGACCTCTAAGCAAATAATCAGCGAATTGTTTAATTTGTTGTAGAGTGTTGTCTATGCTATTTCCAGTGACTTTACTCAATAAACCTTCAATGGCAATGTCGATTTTTTCTACAAGATCTTCAGATGAAGTGTATGAAATTTGATCATCGATCATTGCTTCAATTGAACCATCGATTCCGTGATTAGAGACATAGTCTCTGATAAATTCAAGATGTTCGATGCTACGGAAAATTGATTGTTCATCGTTGAATTGTAGTTCGATATCCATAGAATCGAGCAGCAACTCTTCAGATGAATATTCTGAATTGTGTTCTTCTAATGCGTTTAATTTTAAATCCATCATAATGATAAATTCCTTTAGTTTGGATACACACTTGTACGAAATGCTATAATTCTTTATAACAGTATCTATAATATACTGTTATAAAGAAACAAAGATAGTTTGTCTATATAGGTACCTTGGTACCTATATAGACAATACATTTTTATTCAACCTCTTTAAGAGGAACCTCAGGTACAGTGAGCTCGTCATCGCTGATTGGATGATTAGTTTCTTCACAAGCTTTCTCAACAACTGATTCCATATCAACAGTTGGTTTCTTAACCCCTCCAGAAGTAGTAATACCAACAGATATATTGATTTGCTTAAGCATCTCAACAACCATCTGTTTTGTAGATTCAGAGTTTTCATCACTCTTCTTCTGAAGCTGTGTTTTAGCCATAGTTGTTGCACTACTTTCAGCACTACGAAGAAGATCATCCAAAGCTTTGATAGTAGCTAGTTTTACTTCAGTCATACGAGGACTATCTTCATTAGGATTTAAGACTATTCCATCGATTGATTGTTTTAACTTAGCTATAAGGAACTTTCTATCTCCACTGATAGAAGTAAATGTATCTTCAAGGTTATTTAAAGCTTTATCCAAAGCATTGATATTTTCAGCCATTTTGCCCTCTATTTTATTATAGGTTTAACTTGTTATAGTACTCATAGAATGGGGTTCTGCTGTAATGAGCATACTATGCGTACTTGGCTGTCATCCGGGCGAAACGAGTACGTAAGATTATCAGTTATAGAGGGTCTCCTTTACCTCTCGGCGATGGTGGTTTGCGTTTCTGGTTCTAGTGAGGGTTTGTTTCTCCATTGTTTGACTCATCTAGAACATCGCTAACTGATAGTTAACATAAAAGTCCATACACGATGAGGGTGACAGCCCCTCATCGTGTATGGCATCTTTAGTTAGCTGTTCCTTATTGTAGATATGATACATATCATATCTACAATAAGGAAACCTAATTATGATAGATTTGAAATTGAATGAAGATGTTGATTCGATTTTTTCAATTGAAGATCATTATGAAGCTATTGAAAGATATATGCTTTTAGAAAACGAATTAACTGAATTAGATTGTGAATTGAGCAAAAAAGAAACAGCTTTAAATAATTTATTATTGTTTAAAGAATGTGTTGATGCTATCGGTTGGACTCCCAGTATTGAATTTCTCATTGGAAATCAAATAACCGAAAACGATCTAGATGATGCATGTGAAAACTTAAGTTCTTCTCTCTTTAAAACCAAATTGAAGCTCAGTTCCATGTTCGCTAAGGTTACGGATACTGGAACATCCGTATTAAAATCATATTTGTTAAAATTTCAAAAAATAGATTCATCCGAACTTTCTTCTATTCCGGACAAGATTCGGAAAGCATTAGCTGCTGGAGAATCTGATGAACGTGATGGTTTTAGAATTGTTTCTCTAGCCGGCTAT
>JAFVPU010000216.1 GCA_017505165.1 Clostridia bacterium | reverse complement strand
TCAAGAATTTAACACACAAAAGTATATTCAAAATCAAATAAACGATTGTAGCGATAGGCAAAGCGATATTTAAATACCAATGATTTGCGGTATAATTATTGCTGACGCTATAAAAATCTACAACAATCAGCAATAAATTCAAAACCAAATAATCAATTCCAATAGATGCAAAATCTTTGTATCTTTTTATATTTTCAAACACCTTATATTTTGATAAACATATTGGCGTAAATATTAAAATCATTCCAAATAAAACTGATAAGACAGGTATCCAGAACCAATCACCTTTCGTATAAATACAACAAATACCAAGTAGCAAGCATAAAGCCAAGAACATACTAAGTGGAAGCAAAATCAGTTTATGTTTCTTCACGAGTTTTGGCAGATTTGTGAATGTAAATGCAAGCAATAATGCAGACAATACAATCCAAAACCAAGATAAAGTTTTATCAACCGCTAGATTGCATATAAAACATGGTATCAGTGCAACAGCATAAGCAATATAGAAAAACAAACTCCAAGACATAGAAAATGCTCTCCATTTCTTTGCTTGCACCTTTTCTTCTCTTGATTTGTTGTCAATACTTGCAGTGATCAATTCATGCTCACTTACACCTAATATTTCAGCCAATTTTGGTAATAACGAGATATCAGGATGTGCAACATCTTTCTCCCATTTGCTCACGGCAGATTCTGATACGAAAAGTAATTTTGCCAATTCTTTTTGAGTTAAATTCTTTTCAAGTCTCTTTTCTTTCAAGAAAGTCCCAAAACTTTTTTCCATAGCTTTTCTCCTTTTGATAATCAAATTGTAGCATAAAAATTTCAATTTTGTTTCAAAATTTCATAATTTCTCACTTGAAAGTTATTCAAGTTAAATAAAACTGAGTTGTATTTGCTTTTTAATAGAAACAACAAAAAAGTATCAAATAAATTTGACACTTTAATTCGTTTATTTACTCAAATCTATTACTTCTATGTTTTCGATAACTGATTTAAGAAGTTCTTCGTAGTCAATCACTCTACTTTCTTCTTTCTCTGAAATCACTTTGATAGGCTTTATTACAGGGTTTTGAGGCAAGAACACTGTGCAACAATCTTCATAAGGCAAAATGCTTGTTTCATACGTATTGATATCTTTCGCAATAGCGATAATTTCTTCTTTATTAAAACTAATAAGCGGTCTTACAATCAAATGTTCGCTAACACCGTCAGTATTTGAAAGACTTTCAATTGTTTGGCTTGCCACTTGACCAAGACTTTCACCCGTGATGATTGTCTTGTAGTTATATTTATCACAAATAGCATTGGCAACACGCACCATAGCACGTCTAAGCAAATTGATTGCATATTCTGGCTTACAATTGATATGGAAAGCCTCTTGCATCTTTGTCATTGAACAAATATACAAGAATCTAGCACCATTGAATTTTGCAACTGTTCTAGCTAACGTAATTACCTTATCTTTTGCTTGAGGACTTGTGTAAGGATAGCTATCAAAATGAAGCATATCTTGACGTAATCCTCTTTTTGCCATACAGAAACCCGCAACAGGACTATCAATTCCGCCACTGAGCAACAACAAGCCATCTCTATATTCTCCCAAAGGAAGACCAGAATAAGCGTAAATAATATCTTTGAATATATATGTTTTTCCATTTTCGCGAATATCTACGTGAATAATAACTTCTGGTTTGTGAACATTAACTTTTGCTTTTTCATTGTTTTTGAGAATAATTTCTCCAAGATCAGCTTCATATTCATTTGACTTCACAGGGAAAGATTTTTCCGCACGATTCACGTCGCATTTAAATGTAGATTCAACAACCATTTTTGAAACATAATTATTGATATTCTCTACGCTACTATCCAACTCAACCGCTCTAGATATTGAGTGTATACCAAATATACTACGCAATATATCAATAATTTCATCTTCGTCTTGATAATCTCTCACTAGCAAACGATTTTGAATATTTTCTATTTTGCACTCGATATTTCTCAATGCATATTTGATATTGTTATATAAAAGACGAGTGAAATATTTCTTATTTCCACCTTTTAAATGTATTTCATTGAATCGAATTAAAATTATATTATTCATTTAATTTCCTCTTATTTCCTTATTGTAATAGTATATTTTTTGACAGCTTCAGTCAATTTCTTTGTTGCAAACACACAATCTTCAACAGATATTTCATCTCCGAAGCTAAGTCTTACCGCTCCATCAATATAATCTTTTGACACAATTTGAGATAACACTCTATTTTTTCCGGCTTTGCTGTTACAAGCAGAACCTGTACCAACAAGAATATCTGATTCTTCAAGTATATGTAAAATCGTTTCGCTTCTTATACCCTTAAAACAGACTGAAATAATATTGTCAACACAATTTTCATCAGAAACTAAT
Organism: Clostridia bacterium; assembly: GCA_017505165.1. GTDB lineage: Bacteria > Bacillota > Clostridia > Christensenellales > UBA1242 > Onthoplasma. Next base: position 1,976 of record JAFVPU010000216.1, on the reverse strand, counting down.
ACAAAATCACCTACTAAATTATCTAATATAGCTTTTTTATGCAGACTAAAATCTGTTATCGACAATTCTTCAAAAGCAGATTGAAAAGCTACTATTGCCGGTATATTTTCTGTGCCAGCTCTTAACTTCATCTCTTGTCCGCCACCATGCAACAGAGGCTTGAATTTATTCGGATTTGCGATATATAAGGCGCCTATTCCCTTTGGTCCATTGATTTTGTGTGCTGAGATAGTATAAAAATCGACTCCAAACTCTTTCAAATTAACAGACAACTTTCCTATTGCTTGAACTCCATCACTATGTACTAAAATATTAGGATTATATTCCTTTATTTTCTTGGTGATTGATTTTATATCGTTTATAGCGCCTGTTTCATTACTAACATGAATAATAGAGACAAATGCGACAGTTTCATCCAATTCTTCATATAATGCTTGTTCATCTATTCCCCCATTATGTTTTAAAGGAATAAATACAACATTGTAACCTAATTCGTTGTAATACTTAGCTGTTTCATGAACAGAACTATGTTCTCCAGCAGAAATGAGATATTTCTTATCTTTTCTAGTGATGCATGCATTCAATACAGAATTGTTAGATTCGGTAGCACATCCTGTGAAAATAAGTGTTGACCCAATTTTAGCATTTAATTTCTTCAATATATAATTTCGTGCATTATCTATCAATTTTTTTGATTCAAGAGCTTTTACATATAATGAACTAGGATTGAAAAATGTCTCGCTAGCTGTAACGTACGCTTGCAATGATTTTTCACTTATTTTGGTTGTTGCTGCATTATCAAAATTTAACATATTGCATATTATAGCATATAATTTTGACAATTTCAATCAAAGGAATAAGAATTTTGAATTTTATCCAACCAAATCCAAAGATTCACCCAAACTACCACCGTTTAGATAAACCTCCGGTACTTTACCGACAATTATACTTTCTGACAACAATACTTGATTGTTTGTATACAGTTCATATGCTTTTATTGGCATAGCAACACTTACATGAAGTTTTACATTAAGAAACAAACTATGCTTGGTCATATTGATACCAACAGATGAAAAACTGCTTTCAAAATCGGCCAATGCAGTTCCTATAGGCACTAGATTAAATCTTATAATTGGTCCTTTTCCAATAAAATAAGAAAAACCTGACAAAGTACCCAAATTTATATTTATTCCACCATTACCTAAACTCTCAAGTTGAGATTGTGTCTCTTTGATTATCTCTCTGCTTATCGCATTTATTTCATATTGATTTGCAGAAAAGGCCGCAATTTCACCATTTTGAGTATATGTGATATCAATTAAATTGCCATATGTAAGAGATCGATTAACAACATTGCTTACAGCGATATTAACAGCCCTGTCAGTTAATGCTTTTGTTTCGGCTTTTGAATATATTTTTATAACCGGCATTGATACAAAAAAATAATAACTAAAAATCAGAATAGCAAAAAAGATGATAATCACAAATATCTTAATATGAGTTTTACCACCTTTTTTCATAATTTATAATATTAAAGTATTATAAGTTATATTTACAATCGATTTTTTTCGACAAAATCTAATGCCCACCCCGTTTTGATTTACTACTGAAAATCAGAGCAAATAAAAATGATGAAAATATTGCCATTGCTATTCCTCCAGCACTTGCTGTGAGTCCTCCTGTGAAAATTCCAATCAAACCGTATTCTTTTGTTGCCATTATTGCACCTCTTGCAAGACTAGCTCCAAATCCTATTATAGGAACAGATGCCCCCGCTTTTGCAAATTCCTTGAATGGAGCATATACATTGAATAATTCCAAAATCATACCAATTGTGAGGAGTAATACGAGTATCCTTGCAGTTGTAATTTTTGTTTTGATAACTAAGATCTGAGCTAAGAAACATATAAATCCACCTACTAAAAACGATATCAGATAATCCCAAATATTGATCATTCAATCTTTCTCCTTTTTGA
>JAFVPU010000215.1 GCA_017505165.1 Clostridia bacterium | reverse complement strand
TTCTGTAAAACCATAATCTATGAATTTTTCGATGTTCTTGCAATTTTCTTGAACACATTTTATATATTTTAAGGCAAAATTGCTATCCTTTGTTTTGATACAAGCTATTGAATACGGAATCCATAACGTTTTGGCATTTAGTTGATTGAATCCAAAATATTCACTTTTTAATAATTCTATGTAATATTGTTCCTTCTCTTCTAAATTCTCTTTATCGCAAAGTTCCAAAACTATAAGATGATAATTTTTTAAACTTAAATTTCGTTCTACCATATATTTAAAAATTTTACAACTTTTAAATGCTCCGTCATATAACCCTATGTCATTATAAATGGAATAAACATTGTATTTTAATCTATTTAAACTTAAAATTTCTTTATAATGTTCTTCGTATCTGCGTTGAATATCTACTGCTTTTCCCACATATATAGGTATAATTTTATCGTCTGAAAAATCATCGATATAAATCATATATATACCGGAATTGTGCTCTTTTGTCTCACATGTTATTTCTTTATTTAATTTTTTTATTAAATTAAGAGTATTTTCTTTGGTTATATTAAATATTTGTTTTGATTCATTTAACATAATTAATCCTTTATTTAATTATATCATAAAAGTCAAAATTTTGCATCAAAAAACGACCTTTACACAAGGTCGTTTTTTTAAGGCACAAAGAATTATTTAAGTTCAACTGTAGCGCCTGCAGCCTTGAGAGCTTCCTCAAGAGCTTTAGCGTCAGCAGCTGGAACATTTTCTTTAATAGTTGCAGGAGTACCTTCAACCATTGCTTTAGCTTCCATCAAGCCAAGGCCAGTAGCCTCACGTACTGCTTTGATAACAGCGATTTTGTTAGCACCAACGTCTGTCAATACAACGTTGAATTCAGTTTTTTCTTCAGCAGCAGGAGCAGCTTCACCAGCAGCAGCTGGACCAGCAACTACAGCAGCAGCTGCGCTAACACCAAACTCTTCTTCAAGAGCTTTAACCAACTCGTTAAGTTCAACGGCGGTTTTTGTTTTGATTTCTTCTACGATTTCTTGTGTAGTCATTTTTATTCTCCTTTTATTTTGACTTTAAGGTAAGTCGAACCAAAATTTGTGATTAACACATGGTCAAATGAGACTATTATTTTGTCTCTGCGATTGCTTTGAATGCACGAGCAAGACCAGCGACAGGTGCATTGAGGACGTAAAGTAATTGAGCAACAAGTTGTTCTTTGCCTGGAACGTTTGCAAGAGCCATAACACCTTTTTCGTCAATAGCTTGTCCATTGCTAAGACCAGCTTTAACAGAAAGAGTTGTGTAATCTTTCAATGCTTTCTTCACCAAGCGAGGAGCGACTGTTTCATCTTCTATACCAAATGCGAATGCTGTTGTGCCGTTAAGCGCTTCGTCAAGACCAGTAATGCCAAGTTGTTCACAAGCTTTCTTGAAAAGAGTGTTCTTAAGAACTTTGTAAGTAACATTGTTCTCTCTGAAAGATTTTCTCAAAGCTGTGTCATCAGCAACACTGATACCGCGATAATCTACCAAAACGACAGACTTAGATGCACTGATTAAATTCTTGATTTCCTCTACCGCATTTTTCTTAGTTTCTAGATTTTTAGACACTTGTATCCTCCTTTATGCCTTTTAACCGAATAATCGGTGATTGTATAAATAAAAATTCCTCTTGCCAAGACAAAAGGAATTCAATATAATCGACATTCTTTTCTCTCCTATACAAGCAATCAATAATGATTTTACGCTTACGCACTTGTAGTCTTTGGCGTGAAAATTTATTTAACTGACACGCATTATACACCAAGAAAAGTTATTTGTCAATCTATTTTTATAAAATTTTTTTATTTTATTTCAGCATTGGTTTTTTCACCAACACTATGAGCAAAAGTCAGCACATAGACCTCTTTTGCACTCATACTTTTGAGAATTTCACTGACAGCATTGCTTGTCGCACCAGTTGTATATATGTCATCAATGAGCAAAACGTTTTTACCTTTGATTTCAGGCTTTGCTTCGCTTATACCTTTATAGACATTTTTCACATTCTCTCGCCTTGACTTGAAATCAAGCGTCGCTTGAGCTGTGTTATCAACAACCTTCTCAACTGTATCTATATATTTGAGATTAAATTTATCTGCGATATACTCAGCCAAAAGTTTTGATTGATTATATCCTCGAGTTTTCTCACGATTCTTATGAAGAGGAACACTTGTAATAATATCTACAGAAATGTTCCAAGTCGAAAGCAAATCGCACATATATTCTGCCATAGCATCACAAAGAAACTTGCCTCTACCAAACTTGAACCTATGTATTACATCCACAACTTTGTCCACATAAGGAAAAACACTTCTTGCCGAATGAAAACTAAAATTGTTAGTCTTGCAATTCAAACAAACTCCATCATTGTTATCCTCAATCGGTCCACCACACCTGAGACAACTTTTGTCCAGTTTTGGTAAACTCGCATAACAATTCGAACATGTATCGCATATGTCAGTCGCATTCAATTCATCACCGCAAAAGATACATTTGATATGACTCGGAAACACCAGATTTTTAAGCCAGGAGCCGATTCGTTTCCAAACCGACCCCTTAACTTTCAAATCTTCTTTTGTTGTATTCCCCGTCTTTTCAAATTCTTTTTTACTATCCATAAAATTATTATCTTTTTGTGAATCCTTTTTATCTTTTGAATTTTTCATATCTTCATAGTCCTTGATTAGCCAGGGATTGCCAATTGTATATATCCTGAAGTTGTTGGTGCAGCATTTTTATCGCTATTTTTCAAATATATTTCCAAACCATTTCTTCCGCCAATCGTTATATTCACTGACTCTGCCAAATAAGTTGTTCCTCCATTTGGATATGTTTGAGTGTTGGTTTCAGGAACAATATATCTGTCATGTGCTGTTTCATTGCCAGAGCTATCATACGTATAATTTTGAGCGATCACTACATGTTTGTTGAACCAATCTTCATTACTATATTTATATCGAGTATAGAAGTCTGTGTCTTTACCCATCAAATATTTGTTGTAATACCAATATTTGTTTGCATTTGGAATATTTTGTTTAACTGATGCTGGCAAACCATAAGCTACAGGATTTGATGTTTTTACATACAATGTATTAGCAACAAGATTGCCTGATTGAACACCAGCCGAGGCACCATCACTTCCTAAGAAACAAGAATAATATGCTTTTATTTGTAATTTACTTCCATAATATTTGTCTTTGTAACTATCCCAATTGCTTGCAGTGAGTTGCACAGGAGATCCTGCTATTTTAGTTCCATTAGATTCATAAATATTAATAGGTTGAGATGCTTCAACTTTATTTGTAATCTCATCTCCTGCATCATAAAGGCCATCACCATTCCTATCAGCATAATTGAAATAATAAATTTTATTATCCACATCTTTCATATATTGTTGAGACACTTTGAGAGAAAGCGGATTTAATGTGTAATATTCTCTATAAGAACTGTAGTTATTTTTATAGTCCTCCAAGTTACATGTTTTGAATACTGTTCCGTCATCCTGATATAAAGTAATTGAAGAATCTTTTAATTTATCATCTTTCACAGGAACACACATTACTTGCGTTGTTTCGTTTACAGATCCTACACCCAAAGCTGTAACATTATTTGGATTATCATAGAAGTAATAAGTTTGAGTATGCGTCAAGCCATCAATAGTTCCTGCAAATCCAGTAGAATAATATCCCTTGTGTAAATGCCATGTTTCATTTTCGTTAACCCATTGGCTGGCTCCATCGTTAGTAAATCCGGTAGGGTGAACAGCTATATAGATCGTAGAGTCCCCGTTATTACCATCACCGCTAGGAACGTCTTCTTTCAATGACCCATACTGATATTTGTAATATTTTGTTACTGGTTTATAATGTTGTGTACAAGAAGAATGATCTGTGTTCGAATCAGGGACATATGTACCAGTACCACTATCAAATAAGAAATTCGAGCTGTCATAAATTCCATCATTGTCTACCTCATAATCAGTGAAACCATAGTACTTAAATCCATCTCCATATCCTTCAGTATATGTTACTCCTACTTTAGTCATCATTATAGATTTCATTTTTCCTTGGAAATCAGCTTCACCTTCTGCATAACTTACGTTTCTTGTCAATTTGGTATAACCATCAATTTCTTCTAGACCAGCTGGAGCTGAACCATAATATGCATAAGTCATCTCTTTTTCTTTTGTTGTTTCTATTCCAGTACCATACAATCTGTCTATTTGTGTTTGATTCCAAACAACTCCGTTTATTTTATATTGACCATTATTAGAATTATAAGTCAATGATGTATAGTTATTAGTTTGAGGATTACCATCTCCAAGCTTATAACTAGAGCCTTCAATATCTGATTTTCCCACAACATATTTCACACCATTATCCGTGATGTATCTAATATTAGCCTTATTTTTTAATTTATCATCTTCACTTGCGTCTGTTTGTTGCACAGAATAACTAAAGTTGCCTGCATACGCAATGATATAATAAGAACCATCAACATATATATAGTAATCATACACTCCACCCAATTCTTCTGGAGTTTTAGGTATTAAATTTCCATACTCATCATATGTCCAAACTTTTTCAATATTACCACCGACATCAAGATCAACTTGAGTTGTAGAATAAGTAGTTATTACATCAGACAAGACTTCCGCAGTTGCAGTAGAAACAAATGAGAAATATCTATTTTGATAATAATCTGCTGGACGAACATCTGAATAGTAATAATATGGCATATCTGTCGAAACCTCTCCAGAATCTGCAGTATTATATGTCAATTTTCCGCCACTAAATTTCAACTCTCTAGTATATGTTTGAGAAATAAATCCATATGATTGCCAATCTTTGTCAAAGAATGTATTTTTTGAATATGCAGCGCCGGTGTCAAATATTGCCCATGCACCAAATATAATTCCTCCCGCATAAAGCAAACCTATACCAAGTTTAATACCAACCACAACAAAGAATTTTGCCACAACACCAAGTGAAGCAAAGCTTGCACCTCCAGTAAAGTATGCAGCAATACAAGCTCCTACTATCAATACAACAGCAATCAAAATTTTCCACCAGTTACGTTGGAACCAGTTTCGATTGTCTGGTGTTGAATCTAGATGGTATCTAGGCATAGAAACTGATATATTGAACAAGCATCCATCATATGACGCGTGCTTTTCAGTTCCGCTATCAAAATACATCGTTTGTTCAGCACCTTCATCCTCAACATTATATTCATATTCATTACCTTTTTTACAGTTTTCATATTGAGAAGCATGTCCCATCAATTTGTCAAATACAAACCACGTACCATTATTATTCTTGTCCAAATCGTATTTGACTTTGACAGCATAATATCTCAAGCATTTTAATTCATACCAATTTTTACCGCTCAAGTTTAAGTCAAATTTGATATTTGCATTGAAATATCCATTATAATTCTCCCATCCAGAATCGTTGTAGCCCATTTCTTTACCATAGAAACCATCATGCCAAGTAAAATTAGAAACTATTGCTTTACGATCACTTTGAGTTTTATAAGAAATTTCCAGTTTACCATCAGCGGTTTCAGTTTCAGTGAGTTCTACTCCATTTTTATAGCAATTCTTCTTTAGAATAGTATCTTTACCAGTTGAGTCTATTGCAGCAGTCGCAATACCAAATGACGTATACAATGTAGGACTACCTTCACGATCTTCATAGATCGTATAGTCAATGTAGTCTTCTATAACCGCACCAGTCTTATTAGGCGTTCCGTTTCCTAGCAGATCGTCTCTTGTGCCGTTGTTGTTATCGTCTTTTTTTACATCTCGAGTGAAAACTTCACGTATTGCACTTGCATCATATACCACAGCTATAGAATCCCATTCTGCACCATTATTTTCATCTCTAGGGATGTTTCTTTGAAGGTATCTGAACATTGTATACTCTTTTGCCCATCCGTAAGATTTTCCGAAAGGTCCTTTCGTGTAGTTCCATTCGCTCAAGCCTGTTTCAACTGAACCATCCAGTTCTGTTCCTGGAGTAATTCCGCTTCCTGCAATATTTATAGTATCTGCATTGACATAATATGCAACGGCAGTAATATAAACACCTGAAGAATCATAGGCTCCTGTTATTGTATCACCGTCAAGATAATTTGAATTTTCAACAGTGTTAACAGTGAACCAATATTCATGTGCACCTTCCACAACCACAAGAGAATCTGTCTTGACTTTAAGCATACCTACAAGTCCACCAAAGTTGTCAACAGCATTACCTTCAACAATACCAGATTCAACTGAAGTTCCTGTCCAAGAGCCTCCACTTGAATCACTTTTTAGGCTACCTTCAAGTCGACCAAATAGTCCTCCTACATAGAAGTTTCCGTCAGTGTAAATCTTTATGTTGTCGCCTGATTCTAGTTTGATATTTTTTGCTGATCCATTGAGTCTACCAATGAAACCACCTATATACATACCAGTAATCGAACTATTCTGTATCTGAATGTTTCCAGATCCTGTATAGTTAAGGTTTTCCAATGTCGCATCAGTTGAACCTTCTTCAGCTTTTCCAATCAAATCATAGAAACCAATCACACCTCCAACAATATATGCACCAGACACATTGATTGATCCTGAAATTTCTGGCGTCTTAAATTCGCTTGTATCTCCAACTTGCAAGAAGTACCCGTAATATCCACCAACATTTATTCCCAAAGAAGCCTCTACTATAACAGAACTTAAATTATTTGATGAAATATCAATACCCATAGAATTTGAATTTATTGTTCCGACGAATCCTCCAATACCTGAACGCATTGCATTCCAGAAATCTGGGGACGCCGTTCCTGTATCAAGATCGCTTGTATTTCCAGAACGTAAAACCTTATTTTTAATCGTCGAAATTACGCTAGTGTCATCAATCATTTGATCGTAACCTAATTGTAATGATGGCCAACCTTCTTCTGTGGTAGATATTTTTACATTTGAAAGTTTATTTCCAAATAATTTTGAACCTTGATTAGACATTACTTCAGTACTTGTTGGATCGCCAGGTATACTCTTTCCAATAAATCCTCCAATGCTTGTTGGAATAAAATATTGAGATTTATTCTTAACATGATCTCTGTCAACAAACTGATGTTTTTCAGTTATTGCATAGTATAAACCTTTTACTATTACGTCATTGCTAGGATCTCCGACTTTATTAAAATTAAACTCGCCTTCTGGAGCATGTCCAGCAAATCCTCCTACATTTACGTTACCATACACTCGTGCATTAACTACATTTGCTCCATAGATCTCACTCTCATTAGATATTATACAACCAAATGCTCCACCGACATTAAGAGCTCCGACTACAATTGACTTTGAAGTCATTGTGTCATCCAAACTATCAAGACTTGCTTTATCTGTATAATAATAATTTTGTCCTGTTTGTCCGCTTGCATTCAATTCTGGTATTACAGAAGTATATCCACCTGCATTTTCTATGAAATACATATTTGTTGTCGTATCAAAAGATGTTGCTCCTGTAGACAATGTTGTTAATTGTTGAATTGGTAACAAATAAATATTCGCTCCAATGGTAATAGTTTTGTAATTTTCTGATGATTTTGTAAAGTGAATATCAGTTACTTTATCCGCATAACCGAAAATACCACCAACATTTTGATACCCCTCAATTACTACAGGATCATCAGGAATATCACTATCACTGATCAGTCCAGCATCAGCAATCTGTGTAATCTCATCACTAGCTAATATATTGTTAGCAACTATCACATTTGTTGCACTACCAGCTATACCCCCTACGTTAAGCGTACGTACACTTGAATATTGTTTTCCATCTAGACCATATGCTTTATCATAAATTGTAAGCATTTCTTTCGAAATAACACCCGTAATTGGATCTTTGTTTCCTTTTATAAATGTTAGATCATGAACCGGACTAGTATCCTGATATGTTTCATAAACAATTGATCCTTTGTTCTTCAAATCTGCAAGAGTTGCACTTTCTACACATCCAAACACACCACCAATATTAGTAAATTTGCTTGCACCGCTTCCGGAGAACATCGGAATAACAATATCGTTGGCATTAATCAGTCCCGTGATTACACCATCTGCAACTTTACCAATTAAACCACCCATGTTGTTACCAGAGATTGCTTTGATGGTTGCAAATTTGTCTCCTTTTTGTAAGAAGTTATAATCTTCACCAAACTTTGAAGCATCTAAAACTCCACTTACAAGACCAAATGCTCCACCTATGTTTGATATATTGTAACCATACAAATTCAAACATGAAACTTCTTCACCAGATGCCAAGGTAATCTTTCCTGTAATGTAGCCATATGATTGTTGATCCAATAATATTGATGCTTGATTTGCAGCTTCATAACGTCCTGCTATTCCACCAATATTGTACACATTAGACGTACTCTTTACCACCAAAGTAGAACATGTAATTTTACTTAGATCATTTTTATCTTCGATTATTTTGAAATTATTTACTGTGAATGTACCTTTCTCAATAACTCCCGCCAAGAAACCAAAACCTTGGTTATTTTCTGCATCCGAAATATTTCTTGCATTAATTGTAAGTTCAGTATAGTCAAATAACCCTGATCCTCTTTCTAAACATATATAGCAATTAGTAAATTTTATGTCTCCTGCAACTTTGCATATCAATCCTCCAAAACTGTTCGCCTCGTATGCATATGGACCTCCTAGAGTAGATTGAGTTCTTATAAGCATAGCATCACTGACTTCTCCATCAGTTGCGGAACCAACCAAGCCTCCGAGAGACATATTATTTGTTGATTGAATTGTTACGTAGATATATTTATTTGTTGCTCCACTTTCAATTGTACCACCATTCAACTCTCCAACCAAGCCTCCAGCCAATTCACATCCTACAAAGCCTACATAATAATTTAGATAGTCTTTTGAAGAGCCTACTGTTGTTTCACTTAATTTTAAGTTACCTTTTTTTATTTCAGCTGAAATCAAACCCGCAACTTCACTTGCTGTAATTATTGGCATATTGTTAGGAATTGGGTCGCTTGCACTTACATTGTTGTAATTCCAATTATTGATTTCAATATCTTGTTGATCTGCATCAATTGTTCCAAACAATGCTCCAACTCTAGTTCCGGACAGTGTAGAATTATCTTTAAATTCAATACTATTAATTTTCGTAGATCCAGTTACAGTCTGTCCGATAGCGCCACTGTTTTCGAGTTCTGTCATTGAGCCAAATTTGATGAATTCAATATCGGCTTCTCCGATTCTATTAAACAATCCGCTTACTTTTAAGTTCTCAACCATACATGCTTCATTTAAAGTAAAGGAATCTGGAGTTTTATAGTTGAGATGTGATCTTAACACTCCTGTAAAGTTGACTTGTTCTCCTCCTTCTTTGACTGTTTTACCAACTGCGTGCTTAGACCAGTCTTTACCATTTAAGTCTTTATCATTTGCATTTATGTTATATATCAACAAATAATAGCCATCTGTTACGTCAGCATTCAAAATACCATCAACAATCGAGAAGACACCGAGATGCGGAATCTTGAACCAATCATTTATTGAATTTGAACCTTTACCTGTATCGAGATAATACGGCAAACTATCCAATTGTTGATCAGGACCAAATTTGTTCATATCATAGATCGGATAACCATAGTTGCGTCCGAAACCTGAATTATTGGCAGTATTGACAGTGAAAGTATCAACTCCGTCAACAGTTTTTATTTCACCCGCAATAATTGATGACCAATTTCCTGCCAAGTCTTTGCTTGACATCAATTCAACCGAATCAACCGAAATGAGCACTCTCTTACCATCAACTTCAACTGTAAGATCATGTTCAATGTTTGCCCATTGATCTATATAGTTATTTGAACCCGTGTTATTTGTATCAAATGCTATATAATTGAAGCTATTGCTACCGACTAGACATTTTATTACACCGCCCATATAACAATTGTATGTATACGAACTAGTTCCAAATTTATATATCAAACCTGCAGCTTCATTTGCATCTGTTTCGGCAAATTTAGCCACATATCCGGTGAAGTAGTCAGAAATCATCTTTCCTGCTTGACTGAATACTACACCCGAAATACGGCAATTCTGCGCTTTTATAATTTCAACTGAAGAATAAGAATACGAAACCATGCCTTCATTTGTATAAGTAATTATACCTATCTCAGAACTGCCTTCAAAAGTAATACCTGTTCCTTGAGTTGAACAATTGAAAATGACACCATTATTTGAACCAACCACGAAACCAATTTTATCTTTTCCTGTCAAATTATATGTTACATCACTTATATCACTGCCAAGATCTATATGCAAGTTGGAAACTGCCGAGCCTTCTTCAACCTGTGGTATTACTCCATATACTCCTGATTGATTATCCATATTGTCAATATCGATAGTATATTGAGTCTCTGCACCAATCAATACACCGTTAAGAGGTTTTGTGTTTGTAAAATACAAATCACTAATTCTACTATCCAAGATGTAATAAGTGAATTCATCTTTAAATGTGTAACCGGTACTATTGATAATTTCAGGTTGCAAGGAAGTACCATACAATGGACCATTTTCACTATCATCAGTTTTTGCGTAAATATATTTACCACTATCTTCTTCTATAATTCCATTATCTACCAACGCAGTAGTCAAACTTGAGATAAATGGCAATTGAGACAAGTCGCTGCCATCATTTGATTCTGTCAATGTCCAGAAATCCTCAGCTTCTCCTGAAATAACACCGTTATAAACATATCTGTTCGTTTTGTCATAAATCATACTGTTAGCTGACAAGTTTGTTCCAAGTTTGCTATCTTCTGGAGCCAAGGCAAAGTCAGTTGAATAGAAGACATTGCTGATATCAGCTTTAGCACCACCATTATCAACACCGTAACAAGATTTTCCGAACAACGCATTGATGCGCACTGTACCTTTCATCTCAGTAGTATCTTCTTCGCCATATCCTTGCAATACATCATTTGCAAGTCTATCAGTAATGATGCTTGATGTTGTATACGAATTGTATATATCTGCGTTTGTACCAGATTTGATCCAACCTGCAATTCCACCAATCAAGACGATTGTATTGTCTGGATTATAATTTGCTGTAGTTGGAACAATTTTTCCAGAACTTACACTATATTTAATAATTGCTTGTTCTGCTTCAGAAACCAAACCACCTGCAACAAATTTTTTAGTCGTATTGTCTCCAAGAGTTATATCTGTCGTAGACATAACTTCTTGCAATACAAGCTCGTCTGCAATTGAATATGCCACAACACCAGCAACGTCGACATTTATTATCGATCCACCATTCTGTTCGATCTTTCCTGTCAACAAACAGCTTCTCATTGCAACATAATTTCCTTTTGCTTGAGCGATACCTTGACTGACATATAATGTGTTAATGTTTGTACCTGTTTCAAATACTATATTCATTGCTGAATGTGAAGAATAGATTTCCGTCTCTATATTATTGTTTAAATAAAGTCCAATAAGTCCTGCTATATTTGCTGTGTTTGTGCCTGTACATGTTAAATTGGCCATTACCGTAGATAATTTTACATTGTTTGATTTGATCGATAATTTATTCTCTTCATTGCTTGCTGTACCGATCAATCCACCAAAATTAATTGTAAAATTATCTGAATTTAAAACGAAATTCGCATTTGTTTCCACATCATTTACAACGCCAGATTCAATCGAACCTACAACACCACCAATGTTGGCAACTGATTTGATGTTGATACTGAACAAGTTGGCTTGAATTGTCGATGAAGCAATCATCATATTTGGTGTTTGTTTGAAGCCTTCGTAGCTGTCAAAATCATCAGCATTTTCATTATACACAGCTCGACCAACCAATCCACCGAAATATGCCTGATCACCGCCTGACATTTTCATTGTTAAATCAGCATTAAAATCCACACCAATTATTGTAGTATTTGTTGAATCTCCAACAATTCCACCGAATATGCTAATATTTTCTGAATCATTATCTACAAGATTTGTCGCGGTATTTATTTTACTTTCACCATCTTGGTAGTCTCCTGCCCATACGCTTACATTTGAAATAGTTGAATTCTTGTCAACCGCAGTCAAGCCACCAACAATATTGTTGTTCTTAGTAATATTTATACCAACAGCATCATTTTGATAACTAAAGATCAAATCGCTAAATATAGCGCCATCACTTGAAGCAAAGAATCCTACATTTGCTCCTTCGGTTGTCTCTTCAATTTTAATATTATAGATAGCCGGAACTCTCTTGAGAGTGTCTGTATCACCTTTGATAGTTCCTGTGAATGGTTTCTTAACAATACTATTGACCGTGCCCCTATAGTCAGCCATATTAATATCGGCTTTGACAATAAAGTTGCCACTTGGATTGTTGACAATCTTCGAAATATCAGAAGGTTTCCATATCTCGATATAATCAACTGGCTCTTGATCTATGAGCAATGGGAAATATCTGTCTGGATTCAATGTCCAATATTTTGTTGGCCATGTTGAGAAAATTCTGTTGAAATACAACACATGTTCAGGATAATCTACATCATAAAGAGTGTATAAATCCACCTTGTTTATTGATTGAACTTCAACGCCATTATTTGCTTCCTCTCCAAGACAAGTAATATTACTCAAGTATCCGTTGCCATAATTGATAAGTGCTGTATAAACTTGAAGCAATTCACTGCTTGAATCACTCTTGATTCTAGTTTGATTTCCATGTTCATAATCTGGACACACATAGTCAATTTTGATATTGTATCCATCACTTATAACTTCTTTGTCTGTAAATTTGTTTTCACTCTCTGCAGATTCAAGTAATGTATGATCTACAAGCAATGATGAGAATGCAAATTGCACATCATTACTGTTGTTTATTTTTGGCACTGCTCTGTCCGAATCAGCGATCCTTTCAAGAGATTTGAACCAAACTTCAGGAGCATCTCTGCCATCAATAACTTGTCTATCTTCACTCGTATTGCCATAAGCAACACCAATGAGTCCTCCCACCTTTTGCAAAGCTATACCGTCTGTATCCTCACCATCATTTCTATCCTTGCTGAGATTGTCCATATCTATATTCACATATGTTACTGCATAAGAATACAAGATTTTTGAAGATACTGACACACCTATCAAACCACCAATAACTTGAGAAGATTTGAAGCTTGCTTTGCTGTAGCTTGATGATATATCTGTATTGACACCTATACCAACCAAACCACCAGCATAGTATGTAGAACTTATCAATGAGATATTTCCTACACCTGTTTTGTTCAAGGTTGTTGTAGTATCATTTTCCAATCCTATTATATAAGAGCCAAATTCAGTGTCGTACGCATATTGAGTTCCAGATTGAGTTTTTGTTGTTCCTTCTTCTGCAGTAACTTGAGAAGCCAAGATTTTACCCATACTGAAGCCATACAAACCACCCGCTGAATATCCAGCAACCATTCTGTCAGATGTGCCTGTATAATATTTCAACTTGTAGCTTGAAGTTCCGAGACCAGCATAACCTGAAATACCACCGACATAATCTCCCGAAATATTAGCTTTCGAATTTGATCCCATTTGATCACCAAAAATATTGATGTATGAGATGTTGTATTTTTCATTCGCTCTAGGATAAATATCGATTATACCTGCAAGACCACCAGCATAACTCAATCGAGAAACATATTCTGAATAATTTCCTAAGAATCCTGTATTTGCTGACTTGAATTCTTCTTCAGAATAATACAAGTAATAATTGTTTTCATGTTGAGTCGCATTTACGCTAAGATTTGATTCTATTCCGTAAATCAAACTATTACCTGATATCAAACCAGCCAATCCTCCGACAGCATTAGATCCTGCCAAAGTTGTATCTGTTCCATCAAGGGTAATATTGATTATTACTGAATTGTTTATTTTTCCAGCCAAACCACCAGAATATTTAACTCTGATCGAGCTGAAGTTGTCGCTATACAAAGCTTTGTCGAATTTGATATCCAAATTCTTGATATAAGCATTTTCAATTTCTGCGAATATACCGATCGACTCAATATCTTTGCTTGGAGCATCAAGGTAAATTCCTTTCAACGACATACCATTACCGTCAATGCTTGTAATGTTTCTGTTTGATTTGTCTCCCAATACAAAGTTTGCATGAGTTACAACGTCTTTTCCTGTGAAATCAATGTCAGCGATAAATCTCACATATCCCACCATAGAATCTTTCATTCCATTTGCGGTCATGATTTGATTATATTCTTCTACATTTCTTATGATATAAGGATTTACTTTTGTTCCTTGCTTGTATCCAATAGCATTGATGTAATTATATTCATCATCAGAAGATTCTACTAAATATCTATATGAAGTAGCAATGATATTGGTTGAAGTAAGTTCAGGAAGCACTCTGTATTCGCCCTCTTGAGTATAGTAAGACCAAACACCTTGTTCACTTTCTGCTCTACTGTTCGCCAACACAAATACAAAGCCATACAACATTTCAGAATCTCTGAAGTTTGTCAAGCTCATTCCGGTTGCTTGATTGTTGCCAATCTTCTTCGGAGTTGCACTTGTTTTGAAGTTATTTGAATCTTTATAGTAATAACAATTCTCAATTTCTCCAGTTGACAATGTTGTCAAACCGTTTTCACTACCAATGAATGGTTGTTCCGAAGCGTCTGAACCACCGATAGCATTGAGTGTACATGAAGAATAAGATTCTTTCAACAATCCAGAGTTTTCATAAGCAAAACCTGACATGAAGTTTGCATGAGAAACCAAAACTGTATTTGCATAAGAATTGTTCACTTCACCTCTATTCGTGAATACAAATCCTGCAACCTTTCCGTCTGTAACTGCCTCAATTTTTGATCCACTTGCATACGGATTTGTGCTAGACAATGTATTCGGATCTGCTTGAACATAGCTGTATGAAATTCTTCCGCTATTTTCAGCAACGAATCCTGAAGTTTTACTACTCAACGCTGATGTAGAATAGTTCAAAAGACTTGTTCTAGAAACATATGAAGATGATATTGTTCCTTTATTTTCACCAACAAACGCTCCTGTTACACCAACAAAACCGTTCATGTTGCTTGCATCTGGATTATATCCTTCACAGAATTCTGAATATCCAAGTACGAAATTAATTTTTCCTGCATTGAGAATCTTTTCACTTACATTTCCATAAGTATCAACAGATACTTTAGTGAATGAATCTCTACCAACACGAGAGTTGGTTACAGTTCCTGTGAATTGATCAGATTTACCATTTATACCAACCAAGCCACCTGCGATTATTTTGTGATCACGAGTGCTTTGATCTATATAAATATTAACTGATTTTTCTTTGTTGCTAAGATTGATCACATCACAGTTGTAAATCAATCCACCGTTATTGTTTGCTACCAAGCCACCAAACACAACATTTGTTGTTGTTCTTGGACTCTTGATATCTTCAATTTCACTATAATCAACTACTACATTTTTTAGAATTGATTGTTTTATACTATCTGCAACCGAACAAGTTCCAAAGCTTGAGAACAAACCATAGTTTGCTGTAGCTTCTGAACTAATATTGAAGCTCTTGATCTTTATAACTCTATTGTTACCATCAAGACTCGCAATCTTTGTAGCAATTGGAACATAGTCTTCAAGCACAATGTCGTTTGTCAATATGAAATCTTGACCTTCACTTTCTGTCATAAACTTGACAAACTTTTCAGCAGTATCAATTGGAATTGCATGTTCTTCAGTTGTTGAAGCATCAATTCTGAGGTTAAATGTTGCTGAATAGCTACGGCTTCCCGTACCAAATTTAATCTCGTATGTTCCGTCTTTATCAGAATCAACAAAACCATACTGAATATTAAATACTACTTCTACATTGATTGTATTTAATGCTTGAATTGTTAAATATCTATCAACAGTTCCATCATTATTGGTATAAGTCAAGAATTTTACATCAAATTCTGGATAATTATTATCCAAATCATCTGCAACATCACTGAATTTAACAATGTTGCCTTTGTAAGAATAACTGAAGCAATCCAAGAATTTAGAATAATCCGTTCCTATAGTCAAGTCATTGAGCATCATTTTATAGATCTCGTAAGTAAGATCAACGTTCTTATTCTTTGTGTTGAAGTGCATGTTTACTTTGTTGTTAGTGTTGATAATAGTATGCAAATCTTCAACATATGCTGAATCTAAAATGTAATTGACTGGATAGAATCGCATTGAAGCTTCGCTTGATGTAGAAGTTTGTCCGTCATCCATATGAAGATCCATTTTGATATTGATTTTGAAATTGCATGGTAAATCTTCAGTTATACGAATATACACTCTCAATGATGTTGAACCATCAGGATTGTGAATAACGCTATTATCTGTCCTGTATGAAAGATATTTTGTTATATCTTCTTCTATGAAATATTTTGCATCTTCGTCATATATAGCACCGGTCGCAACTTTGTTATAGTCAGTTCCATCAAACACATATAACGAATTTTTCAAACTTTCAAAGTTTGTATTTGTAACATTTATAGGAGCATACTTATTTGTTCCGCCATCCCAAATAAATGTTATTACTGGATTGGTATTAAATTGATATCCATATAACTTGATATTTAATTGATTATCAGAAGAATTTTCTTGAATCAAATAACCATCATTATCTTGCAATGAAATTCCAGAATATTTTATATCAACTCCTGGCAAATATTGTGTGATAAGGTCAATTCTTGATTCAACAATTTTTTCTGAATCGTTTTCTATTGTCGCAGCTGTAAGATAAGCTGAGATTGTTTCTTTAACACCTTTGAAATATGTCAAACTTACATAAATATAAATTTTTCCTGTATATCTTGTCTTGACACCATCAACTTCTGAATATGGGAACAACTTGATACCCTTATTATCACCATTTTCGATATTGATATCAATCAAGTTTCCTTCTGAATCATAATGATAATCATTGTAAGGAACAGTTTCATATCTACCTGTTTGTCTGTTGAATGCCACTTGTTCAAATGAGAGATATACATCTCTGCCATGTTCTGGGATATACAATGGAGAGCTTGTTATATTAACTTTGTCCCAATCAAGATTCGCATAATTAGGTTCAAGATTAACCACCATGATTCCACCACGATTTCCTGGTGAAATTATATATGAATCTGATTGTTCCACTTCAAACAATTGATAAACACCATCCGAACCTGCAGTATTAGTAGTTGTTACTACATAATTCTTGATTTCAGCACTATCCAATGCACTAGGCTTGATTGTCAAAACAAATGAATCGTTAATATCTACATTAAATTTAGAATAAACATTGAATTTCAATTTGATATCTTCGGTAATATATCTATAACTATATTCATCAACAAATTTAGTTTTGATGGAATATGTATATCCAACTTTCTTGCCATCTTTCTTGTTCACTGAGTATTTGATATCAAAACTTTCGAACAATGATGGAATATTTTTGCATTCTGTTTCATCAGTCTTTACAAGTCCAGCTTGTTTCAACAAGTTAAGAACTCTATCTTCATATCCAGACTCTGGTGAAATTGTGAAATACATACTATCTTTATAATCTTCGTTGAATCTTACAGTATTATTTTCAATATTATATCCCACTGAACCTTCATCAGCTACACCAAAATATCCTGTATCCATAACAGCATTGAAAGTGAGTGCCGAATCTGTAGTGATCTTGCTTGGCTTGTTGCTTATAACTAAATTCGTAGCAGTTTTCACTATTTTTACTTTTAGTTTCAAAGTCTTGAGAGTATAATATTGACTTGCTCCGCCGTTTTTAGGGAATATGTTTTCTCCAAAATATTTTGTAAGATTAAGTCTTACTTCGAATTCGATATCGATTTCTGTTTCATTTCCAGTAAAATCTTTTGTGGTATCATATTTGAGAGTAAAGCCAGTCAAATTGTTTGGAGCAACTTGACTTAATAACAACAAACCATCTTCGTCGTCTGAGCTGTCAACGACAACATCAATAAAGTCTGATGAACCAAACAAATCATTGTTTGCATCAAAGATGTTTGTATAGAAATCTTCTTTCAAGTTTTCTGCATTTATTTCAAGTCTATTTGCAGCACTTGTCGGAGCAGTGTTAATTGTAATAGCATATGTTACACCATCTGCACCAACAACTGTTTCTACATTTGTTCCTGACAATGTTACATCTGTATATCCATATTCTGTGAAGAAAGCTATATATTTCACCAAGTTTGGATTAGTAACAGAATAACATTTGATTATGATTGGATTCTTTCCACCTACACCAAGGAATACGATAGTTTTGTTGTTCTCTATTCTAGCATAAGAAGCACCTTCAACTATCTTGAACATTATAGCTCCAGTTGCACCTTCTGGCTCAACTTTAGTTGTGATCAAATCTTTGATATTGTAAGAATTCAATCTTTCGTTATTCAACGGATTATTTGAATCATTGTAATAGTTGATAATAACAATTTCATCAATATCATCTGTTGTGTATTCGAAATCAACTTTATTGATTGTGATTCCTGAATCTTTTTCTGATATATAAATTGAACCGATTTCTTCAACTTTGCTTTCATTGATATTTGCTCCAAGCCATGTTGGACGAATAATCATGAAAGGTTTTTCATCCTTCAATAAATAAGGATAGTATATACTATTAGTATAATAAGTAATAGTATTATCAAATGTTGCAGCACCGTCAACTTTTGTATATGTTATGTTGTCAGTTGTTGTGTATAAATTATCTTTTAAATTTTCAAAAGTGCCAGCAGTAACAACTTTTTCAACAAATCCAACAAAACCGATTTTGTTGTAATCTTTTTCAATTGACCATATTTCATCATCCGCAACAGGTGTTGGAATTGTTCCAACTTCTTTGTACTCATTGCTATTATACAATACTGCATATGTAGTATTGTTTGTATAATTTGAACTAACTGCAAATTCTTTGTTGATATTACCTATAAAGTATGTATTTTTATTTGTACCATTCGAAGTTAAATAGATTGTTGCACCAGCGATATTTGCATCAACAAACGATTTTTCAACAGAACCACCACTTGCCAATCCGAACACTTTTCCATTGTAAGTCTTGGTGTACAATAAATCTTTCAAACTTTCAAATTTGTCTGAAGTTACAACCTTCTCATTATACATTCCATCAACTAATACATAATAAGTTTGATTACTATTAAATATAGCCGAACTATCTATTTTTGTATAATTTGCATTTTCAAGCATGTAATAAATGCTATTTCCAATTGTATCTATGAAACTTTCAACAGCAGCATATATAACTTCGTCATCAGTATGTGAATTTGCAACTATTCCCGCAACGTTAGATCCAGAACCCGCAATTTTACCTTTTGAGATAATTTCAAGTGATGTGAATTCTACTTCGGCAGATTCAACCCTAACATTGTTGATTATCATCTTGCTTGAATGAGCAACGATACCAGCCACATTAGCCGAACCTGTACCAACTACATCAAGAGCAAATGTCGCAACTGTATTTATTTCTCCTTTTGCTTCAGCAACGATACCAGCCACATTTCCACTAGCATTTGACACGATACGTCCACCAACCAAAATGTTAGAGATTGTTCCAGCAGTCATGTTTCCTACAATACCACCAACATTTACATCATTAGATGACTCCACTGATACATTAGCCATTACATCAAAATTGAGAGTATCAAGACTTTCGATACCTGAGTAATCTGCTTTGATAATATTACTATTATTTGCAGCTATCAAACCAATATTTGAATCTTCAGCTACCCCATTTACCAAAAGTTTTTTAACAACGACATTGCTATCAACCAAATCGATTGTTCCATTATTAGTTACAACCAATCCACCGTAGTTTAATTTTCCACTTGTTTCAATTGTTGAATTATCTACAAACAAACCAACATTCTTGATTGTACCAGCATTTTCAACAACCAAACCACCAATACTTAAATCTTGAGAACTCATTATATTGTAGCTGGTTGATATATCAAAGTTTTCAAATTTTGCATTAGCTTTTTTGAATAATGCTACGTTACCATCAGTATCTACTTTTGCAGTATATTTCAAAGTATATCTTACAGTCTTATTCTTGGTCAAATCTGCTTTAAGATATTCTACGGTACCCTTGATTGAGCCATTAAATACTTCCACCTTTGAATAATTTGCACCCAGATCAATCAAAGATTCTTTTTGTTTTGATGTTGAGAAATTTCTTCCAAATACGTAATGTTTATCAATTTCAACAGCATTGAAATCGTCAACATTTCTTATAATATAAGGATTTTTCTCTGTACCATCACTTATATTTATGAACAATTTTACGGTCTTCTTAAATTCTTCATCTTCTTTATCATATGAATCAAGAGCATAAATTTCCATCAAATACAATCCTGCATTATTCGCAGTCAATTCAACTTCACCATCCAAAGGAAGACCTTTATATTTCACTTCATCAATAAAGTCTTTGACAGAAATACTATTTTGTGTATCAGGACTTGTTTTTGCATAACCTAGTTCATAATTTATATTGCCAAATTCATCTTTTTCTATCTCATGGAATTTGTAAGCAAGATCTGTATATTTATTGTTTCCATCATTATTTGCAATAGCGACAAAGTTTGCCACTTCGCCTTTTTTCAAATAAATATAATTGCTATCAGCACCTTCTGATTTTATATCACTACCTACCAAAGTGATATTTGTTGGAGAAGTGTTATGTTGAACAACCTTTATCTTGATCAATGTTGAAATGCTTTCTTCTTCTCCCAATCTGGTAGCGACAAGTGTTATCAAAATCTCATCAATATTTTCATTTGCTTCATTTAATTGAACATAGAAATCCCCTTCAAGGATATTCTCTTTATCCAAATCTGAATGGATTTCTTTTCCTTTGTTGACATAGTCTTCATCCAAATAAATCTTTCCACCATTTTTGAGAATATAGAAATCAACTCCAATACCACGAATTCCTGGTTCTACGCTTGAATATATCTTCAAACCAGAAAGAGTCTTGTCTGCATCTTTATTTGAATTATTTTTAGAATAATCTACATCTATATCTATAGGATCTGTAGTTCCAAAATTAAGTTCAGTCGTTACATCATTATTTATTTCAAAATGTATAGATGTTTTTGCAGCATTTTCAAAGAATTCATTGATATATACTATTTCTTCTTTTTCTGTAGACATTGCAACTGTTTTGATTGGATTATAAGTCGCAACTTGCACATCAACCGGTACGGTCTTTGTTACAATATTAGATTCGGAATACACATAAAACACTACATCAATTTTGAAAACTGTTGTTTTTCCAATTATTGAACTTTGAATACGAATTGGGTTTGTATCTGTTGATTTCAAAACAACCGCATCAACATCAAATTGTCCTTGCAATTTATCTAGGTCATATGCAGAATCTTTGACAACTTGAACCCCACTTATTGCACTTACACCAACAATATTAGAACCAGCAACTTTACCCTCAACTACAAGTTGTGCTTCCGAACCATGTTCCAATGCAAAATATTCATTTTCTTTTATTGCTCTAATCATTGAGTTTCCAGCCTTGACAGTGATCGAATCTTCGTTTTCCATTGTATTCACTGCTTTTGTTTGGAAACTATATTTTGTACCATAACCTGCAAAGTTCACATGAATTGTATTTAATTGACCAGCTGTTTGCTTTTCGTTCAATGTAACTTTGTAAACTGCAGTACTTTGGTCTACGTTTTCAACAAAATTATCTGCACTCAAAACAATTTCGTTTTGATTTCCCAAAGAAAACGAAACTGTTTCTTCAACAAAACTAGCTATTTTCTTTGCATTAACTTTTACAAAGAAGCTTGTAGGATTATTTGCATCAATAATCAAAGGTTTATTAACAGTACGCAATTCTTCGCATTCAGCATCTGCATATATTTCAACAGATTTTGCTGTCATTTCTCCTTTCAGACTGAAAGCTTTTGTGTACATTGCGCCATCTGTTACAGCAACACCATTAAACGTCTCTGGATAAGTTTGCATTTGGAAAGTTAAATCAGCTCTGTCCACTTCACTATTCAAAGTAATATAAAGTGTTGCTCCGGCAGGAATATTTTCAAGTTCTTCATTACTTGCCAATTCTTCCTCTATCATTCCATTTGGTCCAACATATTTAACTACAATACCTGCAGAAGTAGTCAATGAAATTGGGTAATTGATAATATTTTCATCAACTACTGGGAAAGTATTAAGTTTAAGTTCTATTTCATTATAAGAATCATCTTGCAAATAAACAGTATCTGTTACATAGCCAGCATCATTATTTATTCTTATCTCTTTTGGTAAAACTTTTTTGAATATTTTTGTGGCAGTTCTATAGTTTTCAAACGAAGCATCCGAACATGAGAAGTCAAGTCCTTCTATCTCCATTTTGATTTCTACGTTATAACCTGAATATTTACCTGTAGGGAATGCTGAGAATGTATATATATATTCTTTAGTTGCATCATTATATACAACATTGTATCCCAATCCAAAATCCGAAGATATGTTATTTGAGCACTTCTCTCCATCTATATAAACAACCGGTCTGAATTTTGCCAAACCAAATCCAGCAGCTCTTCCTTCAAGATAATATTCACTCAAATCTTCACAATTCACAATTACAGTAGCATTGCTATACATATCTGAACCTGGATATAATGTAAAACTTTCACCAACTGATATCGGCTTTCCACTAGGTCCAATATTATCATAATGCATAGCCATGTTGAAATCACTTCCGGCTTTATCTACAATATAAACATCAAACTCACACGCAACTTCACTACCAACAGATTTTGCATTAATTCTAACAACATAAGTATTTTGTGAAAGAGCATAGTCTTCTTTTACTTTTAAAACTCCATCTTCACTCAATTCCAATTTGGGCGAAATTTGTGATGAGTTTTGATATTTGTTGAATTCATATTTTCCTGTGGCTTGATTCATTTTATAGAATCCAATCCTATCTATGATAGAATATTCCACCTTCTTTTGATCTTCACTCGCAAGACCTTCTAGTCCATTTGATAAAAATTTCAAATTGTTGCATTTTTTCAAATCAATTGAACCGCCAACCATAACTGCAGGATTATTATCCATATCCGCAACTATTTCTGTTACTTCTTGATAAACTTCCAAATCAATAACTTCAGACTTCTTTGATTTTGTTTCATATATTTTAAGGGAATTGACAACTTTTTCTGTTTCATGAATATCAATGGCAAAAACTTCTCCTTCCTTCACTGTAACCGAAGAAAAGTTAGGACCACCATTGGCCAACTTGGAAACCACTATATCATCAATATGTTTAGCTTTCACGCCAGACACATCAATTTTTATGTAAAGAGTACCAACACCAAACTCATCTTTCTTGATGTCTCCATTCTCTCCCATAATCAATGATATATCATCATCCGCATCATACCACTCGTCCGCATCAGACGAAAAAGCATATTGGACATTGAATTCCATCTTTTTGTATTTATTGCCACAGCCCGAAATCATCACACAGGCAAAGGCAAAGAAAATCGACAAAATAATTCCAAAAGATTTAGTTATTGATTTTTTCATAATTTCCCCTTTATTTAATTTTGCACTAATAATGCAAATATATTTAATAATATTATTATAAATAATTTGTCGAATAAAAGTCAAATAAATTAGTCGAAAAAGCACGAATTTAAATTAGTATAATTTATTAAAATTTAAAGTTAAGTTTAAAATTTATTTTT
>JAFVPU010000214.1 GCA_017505165.1 Clostridia bacterium | reverse complement strand
CATTTGAATATTTCTCATAATAGCACATTCAGTTCAAATATGAAAGCTCAAGATACGTCTTGCGTTTCTGACGAAGATATTGCTAGAATTATTGAATTGGATGAAGAATATATTCAATATATGAATGATGTGAATCATGAAGAAATTGTGTTTGGGCCTGAAATAAAGCAATTGATAAATAATATCAAAATAAGGCAATTTAAAACATTTACTTATACGAAACAAGGACCAATGATAACTTGTTTCATAAGCGATGATAAAGGTGATAAAACCGACATAAAAGAAATAAAAAGGCAATCACAATTTAAGCAAGCAGATGGAAGAGATGATATAAATGTCGTCATTGACATTTCTAGTATGAATTCGCCATCTATGTATGATGGAATAAAGATTTTGATATCTCCAGATCAGAAAAAGATATATTGGTCTTTCACAAAACAAGAAGTCGTTGTGAGGTACTATTATATTCTTGACAATCTTATGTCAGGTGATTCAATATATATTCCTCCAATTAATGAAGAAGATCTAAATGGCGTTTCCCTCGATTGGTAATATGGGCAACTGCGTTGCCCATTAAAGTCAGATAAGTCTATTTCTGACGTATGCATGTCGTAAAAAGTATTTTTGTTTTTAACAAAGAGGCAAAATATTAATAATGTCTTATGATGATGTCGAAGAATGTTGGAAATGGAGACAAGATCGATTTCGTCGTATAATGGGTCCTGATTTTGTGAATCCGTTCACTAATAGAAGACGAAAAGAAATATTTAAATTAATCGAGAAGGTTATAAAATATGTCGATGTTAGATGTGAACATGACGAAAATGGAGAGTATCATATAATAATGAAACCATTGGATATAGAAAAATATACTCAACGAGAAGCTTATGAAAGAGAAGGATTAGATGTTTCAAATCACGAAGAAACAATGATTATTCTTCATGATAGAGCAAATAACGCAATTAAAGATTGCGCAGAAAAAATAAATAAATTCAATCTTCCATATCTTTATTATTAGGACCAACATAGTTGGTCCTATTCATCTATGAATCTGTCGCCTTTATTTGGCAATTCAAATGTTAAGTTCATTAGAAAAATTATCTTTGGCTTTGATAATAATAACTATCGCTATTGTTATAACAATAGCGATTGCTGAAGGAATGCTAATCAAACAATATATGGTATTTAAAAATAAATCGTCTAAGCCAGTTGAATCTTCTGAGCCAGCTGAATCTTCCGGTTTAGTTGAAACAACTGAAGCGGCTGAGACTTATGCTTTAACAAATGGCGAAGTTTTAATCACTCCATCAATTTATAATCCAGCATCTGGAAGAAATTATAATTTAGCAAAGCAAACTCTAAACGAGACCGTCTTTAATCCAACTTGCAATTCAACAATATCATCCCTCCCAATCAATACCGAGGATTTGGCTTTGATCAAATCCTCGGGTGATGATGACCTTTATGCGACTCCATTTTCTGTTGGGAATATTAAGACAAATATAGGAATTGGTCAAATAAATCGCGCTTGGAATGATAGTCTTTCTAAATATGATACTGATTTAATTATGTGGGGAT
>JAFVPU010000213.1 GCA_017505165.1 Clostridia bacterium | reverse complement strand
TAGTATCTTCCTTGATTTGTTTTGGAAGAATATTTCTATATATTGGAGCACCAGTACCAGCTGGTATCATCTTACCGATAATAATATTTTCTTTAAGACCTGTCAAGTGGTCTACTTTACCCTTCAAGGCAGCTTTTGTCAACACATTGCTTGACTCTTGGAATGAAGCAGCTGACACGAATGATTCAGTTGTAAGAGATGCTTTTGTGATACCTTGGAGTTCACGTTTTGCAGTTGCTGGAATTCCTCCTTCTTGCAATGCTTTCATGTTTGCTTCTTCGTAAGTATTGATATCTACAATATCTCCTGGCAACAAGTTTGTATCTCCAGCATTTTCAATCTTAACTTTTCTGAGCATTTGACGAATAATAATTTCCAAGTGCTTAGCGTTGATTGAAACGGCTTGTGATTTATAAACTTGCAATACTTCGTTCAACAAATATTCTTGAACAGATTTTACACCACGAGTTTTCAAAACATCTTTTGGATTCAAAGGACCTTCTGTAAGAGCTGTACCAGGAGTTACTACATCACCATCTTTAACTTTGATTGTAGAACCAAATGGCAAGATATAACTTTCTTCAGTTGTACCTTTGACAACAACTTCGAAACGTTTGTCAATTTGGTTGATTTTAACTTTACCACCAATTTCACAAAGTACTGCTGCACCTTTTGGATTACGAGCTTCGAAGATTTCTTCAACTCTTGGAAGACCTGTAGTAATATCGGCAGATGCCGCACCACCACTGTGGAATGTTCTAAGAGTCAACTGTGTACCAGGTTCACCGATTGATTGAGCAGCGATAACACCGACAGCTTCACCAACATGAACAACATCATTTGTAGACATATCTCTACCATAACATTTAGCACACACACCTGATTTTGCTTTACATGTAAGCAAGCTTCTGATTGAAACAGACTTGATTCCAAGTTCTTCAATCTTATTTGCAATTTCTTCAGTAATGAATTCATCAGCACCGATAATAACTTCTTTTGTCTTTGGATCAACAACTTGAGCAGAAGTGAATCTTCCTACAATTCTTGCAGACAATGATTCAACAACAGTACCGTTTGAAACGATTTCTGTAACTTCCATACCTTTGACAGCTTCACCATGATCAGCGAAACAGTCTTCACATGTAACAGTTGTATCTTGAGAGATATCAACCAATCTACGTGTCAAATAACCTGAGTCAGCAGTCTTGAGCGCTGTATCCATCAATTGTTTTCTTGATCCACGAGCAGCTGAATAATATTCCAATGGGCTCAAACCTTTTCTCCAGTTGGATTTAACCGGAATATCTGAGCTTACACCACTCGCAGCATCCATGACACCGAGCATTCCGCAAAGTGAAGCCAACTGGCTTGTACTACCACGGGCACCTGATGAAAGGATTATTTTGATTGGATTGAATTTTTCAAGTTTAGCATCAGTAGCTTTAACAATTTCTGAACTTGTCTTTGACCAAATATCCATATTCTTACGACGCTTGTCAGCATAAGATACAAATCCTTGTTCATACATTTCATCATTTTGAAGTACTATTTGTTCAGAATCGTCAATCATTTTTTCTCTCTCATCTGCTTCGATAAGGTCGAAGATTGAGAATGACACACTTGCAAGTGTTGCATATTTATAACCCATATTCTTAATGTCGTCAATCATAGTAACAGTTGTATTTGTACCATGCTTTCTGTAACATTTCAAAATAAGTTTTGCATACAAACCTTTTGCAACATCTTGATCAATTTCAAATTTGATTGCATTTTCTTTCTTAGATCTATCAACAAATCCAAGATCTTGAGGAATAATGCTGTTGAAGATTATTCTTCCGAGAGTAGTTTCAACTCTTCCAACAACTTTTTCACCTTCGAATTCAGCTTCTCTTCTGAGATTTATCTTAGCTTGCAAGCTAAGTTCTCCATTTTCATATGCTAATTGTGCTTCATCAGCACTAGCAAATGTCATGCCCTCACCCTTAGCACCCTCGCGAATGATTGTGAGATAATAGTTACCCAAAATCATATCTTGAGTTGGCACCATGTTAGGTTCACCAGCACTTGGTTTCAAAACGTTGTTTGAAGCAAGCAACAACATTCTTGCTTCTGTTCTAGCTTCCACTGAAAGTGGAACGTGCATACTCATTTGGTCTCCGTCGAAGTCGGCGTTGAATCCACCACACGCCAAAGGCGGTAATCTGATTGCCTTACCTTCAACCAAGATAGGTTCAAATGCTTGTACACTCAATTTGTGAAGTGTAGGTGCACGGTTAAGGAGCACTGGGTGTCCTTGAACAACTTCTGACAATACATCATATACGATTGGTCTTTCTTGATCGATCATACGAGTTGCTTTCTTCAAGTTGTTTGTTGCATTAAGTTCAAGCAAACGCTTGATAATAAATGGTCTGAACAATTCGAGAGCCATCATCTTTGGAAGACCACATTGATAGATCTTGAGTTCTGGTCCAACGACGATAACCGAACGTCCTGAATAGTCTACACGTTTTCCAAGAAGGTTTTGACGGAAACGTCCATGTTTACCTTTCAAAGATGCTGTGAGAGATTTCAAATCACGTTGTCTGCTACCTTGAACAGCACGACCACGTTTTCCGTTATCAAACAATGCATCAATAGCTTCTTGAAGCATACGTTTTTCATTTCTTACAATGATTTCTGGAGCGCCAAGTTCCATCAACTTCTTCAAACGATTGTTTCTGTTGATAACACGACGATAGAGATCATTGAGATCACTTGCAGCAAACTTTCCGCCGTCAATTTGCACCAATGGACGCAAATCTGGTGGAATAACAGGAACAACATCAAGGATCATCCAGCTTGGCTTATTACCAGACTTGATGAAAGCTTCAATGAATTCCAATTTCTTTGTTGCTTTGAGTTTTCTTTGACCTTTTGCCTCGTGCATAACTTTAGTGAGTTCTTCACGTTCTTTCTCAAGGTCAATATCATTCAATAATTCTTTGATAGCTTCAGCACCCATGCCAGCACGGAATCCGTTTGGGCCATATTTTTCAACAGCTTCACGATATTCTCTGTCGCGGATGACTTGCTTATAAGTAAATTCTGTATTCTTTGGATCAAGCACAACATAACTTACGTAATAAAGTACTTCGTCCAATTGTTTTGGTGACATGTCAAGGACAATACCGATAGATGAAGGAACACCTTTAAAAAACCAGATATGACTGACAGGACAAGCCAATTCAATATGTCCCATTCTTTCACGTCTAACTTTAGAACGAGTTACTTCTACTCCACATTTATCGCAGACAACACCTTTGTATCTTACTCTCTTATACTTTCCGCAGTGGCATTCCCAGTCCTTTTTAGGTCCAAATATACGTTCACAGAAAAGACCATCTTTTTCTGGCTTTTGTGTACGATAGTTGATAGTCTCGGGCTTGGTAACCTCGCCACGAGACCAACTTCTAATCATTTCTGGTGATGCAATTCCAAGGCGGATTGAGTCAAAATTGTTTAATTCAAACATTCTTCTTTTCTCCTAAATTAATCATCCAAATCGTCAAACAATTCAGACTCGTCAAATGCAGTACTGTTGACGTCATTTTCATATTCTCTTTGAATATCGTCAAATTCAAGTGTTACATCTTCGAGAGATTGTTTATTTACAGGTTCGACAGCTGTAATTTCTTCACCTTCCTCACCAACTTCATTGATTGTAAGTTCGTGATTATCGGCTGTGAGTATCTTCACATCAAGACAAAGTCCTTGCATTTCCTTAACCAAAACTTTGAATGATTCTGGCATTCCTGGTTCTGGGATAGGTTCGCCTTTGACTATTGCCTCGTAGGTCTTGATACGTCCTTCAACGTCATCAGACTTGATTGTCAACATTTCTTGAAGGAGTCTTGATGCACCGTAAGCTTCAAGTGCCCAAACTTCCATTTCACCGAAACGTTGTCCACCGAGCTGACTACGTCCGCCGAGTGGTTGTTGAGTGATGAGAGCATAAGTTCCAATTCCACGAGCGTGAATTTTGTCATCAACCATGTGGTCAAGCTTCAACATATACATCACACCGACTGTGGTTTTATTTTCAAATGGAAGACC
Source organism: Clostridia bacterium (assembly GCA_017505165.1). Classification (GTDB taxonomy): domain Bacteria; phylum Bacillota; class Clostridia; order Christensenellales; family UBA1242; genus Onthoplasma. Next base: position 3,917 of record JAFVPU010000213.1, on the reverse strand, counting down.
TGTACGTCCATCATATAATTGCATTTTTCCATCTTCTGGCAAGTTGTTTGCTTTAAGCAATGCTTTGATGTCTTCTTCGCTTGCACCATCAAATGCAGGAGTAGCAACTTTCCAATCAAGATGTTTTGCAGCAAGACCCAAGTGAGCCTCGAGCAATTGAGACAAGTTCATACGTGAAGGAACACCGAGAGGATTCAACACGATATCAACTGTTTCACCATTTGGCATATATGGCATATCGCTTTCTGGAAGAACGATCGAGATAACACCTTTGTTTCCGTAACGACCAGCAAGTTTATCTCCGACTTGAAGTACACGTTTTTGAGCGATAAATACTTTTACACTCATATTTACGCCAGCATCAAGTTCATCTTTATTCTTTCTAGAAAGAATTTCGATACCAACTACAACACCTTCTTCTCCGTGTTTAACCTTCAAAGATGTGTTCTTAACTTCTTTTGTCTTTTCTCCGAAGATAGCTTTCAAAAGTCTTTCTTCAGGAGTCAAGTCTGTTTCACCCTTAGGTGTAACTTTACCAACCAAGATGTCTCCAGCTTTAACTTCTGTACCAATACGAACAATTCCGTTTTCGTCCAAGTTCTTCAAAGCTTCTTCGCCAACACCTGAGATATCACGAGTGATTTCTTCATCACCAAGTTTAGTAGTACGAGCATCACACTTCACAGATTGGATACTGATTGATGTGAAAGCATCTTCTCTAACTATTCTTTGGTTAACCAAGATAGCATCTTCGTAGTTATATCCTTCCCAGTTGATAAATGCAACTGTCATATTCTTTCCAAGTGCCACTTCACCCTTATCAGTTGAGCTTCCGTCTGCAAGAACGTCGCCCTTTGCCACCTTTTCACCTTTCTTAACGATTGGTTTTTGGTTGAAACAAGCTTTTTCATTTGTTCTTTCAAATTTTCTCAACTTGTGATTTACTATACTTCCATCTGCATATTCCATTGTTATGTAATCTGCAGAAACATATTTACATACACCGTCCTGTTCAGCAAGAACTAATGCTCCAGAGTCTTTTGCCAACTTGAATTCAAGACCTGTACCAACCACTGGGCTGTCAGCCTTGATAAGTGGAACTGCTTGTGCCTGCATGTTTGATCCCATGAGCGCACGGTTACCTGGAGAGTGTTCTACAAACGGGATAAGACCGGTACCAATTGACAACGATTGTCCTGGACAAAGTTCTACCAAATCAATCATTTCTGCATCAATCTTTGCAGCTTGACCATTATGACGACAGTTGATAAGACCTGATTTGATCACATTGTTATCATCAGTTTCTACTGTTGCTTGAGCAATGTAGTGGCCCTTTTCTTCGTCTGCCATCAAGTATACAATTTCATCAGTAACCTTGTGAGTTGTAGGATTAACTTTTCTGAATGGAGTTTCAATGAATCCATACATATTTATACGCGCATAAGCAGCGATAGAAGTCATCAAACCAATAGGTTGTCCTTCTGGAGTTTCAGCAAGACATATACGTCCATAGTGAGATGGGTTAATATCACGCACTGCAACTGTTGCACGCTCTTTCTTCACACCGCCTGGTCCAAATGAACTCAAACGACGCTTGTTTCTAAGGCTTGCAGCTGGGTTGATTTGATCCATCAACGCACTCAATTGGCTTGTTGCCATAAATTCTTTGAATGTTTTGTTGATTGGTCTAGCATTGATGATTTGGCTTGGAGTGATGTCTGTTAAATCACGACTTTGCATTGCTTCTCTTACTTGAGTTTGCAATTTTGTCATACCACGTCTAAATTCATCACGCAATAATTCACCACTTGTAGCAACACGTCTCATTGACAAGTTGTCTATTTCATCAGTTTCACCAAGACCATCAATCAAGTTCAAGTGATAAGAAATTGTAGCTACTAAGTCATCAAGAGTGATTTGGAAATCTTCGAGTTTCTTTGCATTTGCTTTGATAGCGGCGATCAATTCTTCTTCAGTCTTGTTCTCTTTCTTAAGTTCTTCAAGCAATGGAAGATAAACTAATTCAGTAATTCCACAATCTTTTGGATTGATTTTTGCGTATGCTTTGAGATCAACTCGTTTGTTACCAACAACACGAACAATTTTATCTTCAACCAAAACGTCCACTGAGTTGATACCAGCATTTTGGATTGCCCAAGCTGTGTCATAATCAATCAATTCACCTTGGCTTACGAACACTTTCTTGCCATGTTTTACATCAGATGCAGCAATTTGATCTGTAATTCTATTTGCAAGAGATAATTTCTTGTTGAGTTTGAAACGTCCAACTTTCTCAAGATTGTAATGTTGAGGATTGAAGAAACGGTCGTTGATGTATCCCAAAGTATTTTCTGGGTTAGGAATTTCTCCTGGACGAGTTCTTCTACTAAATTCGATCAACGCATCTTCTTGAGTGATTTGAGGCTCTTTTTCAAGAGTATTCATCATCACTTGGTTGTTTCCAAAAATTTCATACAATTCTTCGTTAGTGTATCCAAAACACTTCAACAACACACCTGCACTCATCTTGTAGCGACGTTCAACAATAACTTTCAATAAATCGCCTGCAGCTTGTTCTGTTTGAACATACATACCATAGCTTGGTTGAATTGTTCCTGAATAGTCCATACGACCATATTTGTTGATTTCACCTGAGAAAACAGCACCTGGAGCTTTCACCAATTGGTTGAGAACACAACGTTCTACACCATTACAGATGAATCCAGCATCCTTTGACATATATGGAATATCTCCCAAGAATACTTCTTGATCCATAATTTGTCCGGTTTCTTTCACCAACAAACGTACGTTCACTTTGAGTGGAACGGTATAACTCTGTTGTTTTGTTTTACATTCTGCCCAAGTATATTTTGGTGTTCTGTCGACAGAATAGCTCAAAAAAGACAACTCGGCTTTATTCGAGTAATCTACAATTGGGTTAAATTCGTTCAACACTTCACCTATACCAGTGTTCAAGAACCAGTTGTAAGAATCTTTTGGAATACTAAGCAAATCCTCCACTACTTCTGGCACTTCTTTTTTGGCGAAGCTATATCTTATAGCCTTACCACGTTTCAATTTTTTAATGTTGAGTGTGTTTGAATCCATTCATTAACTCCTTATTCAATTGTATTTCGTCTCCCCTTTATACTTTAGTATAAAAATTCTCAAAACTAGTGGGCGACATTATTCATACTGAGCAATTTTAACATAATCAACAAGTTATGTCAATAGATTTTTATCAAATTTTATAAAAATTTAATATTCTTCAAAATATAACAATATTTTTGGTCTAAACAATTAAAAAAGACCGATTCTTATGTTGATCGGTCTATGTTTTTTACAAAGAAAGCTAAATTATTTGAGAAAAAATGTTTTACGTTATGTATTATGGATTAGCAATTGAAATCTTTTCTTCCGCAACCACAACCACAACCGCAAAGAATAAGTAAAATCAAGATGATTAAGCATGGGTCAACTTTGCAACCACAGTTTGTCAATAAAAGTATTAAAATGATGATCCAAGTGCAGTCGTTTCCTGAATGTCCGTTACAACCGCAATCATCTCCGCCAAAAAATTTGTTGAACATAAGTTCCTCCTAAATATATTTAAAAATTATGTACAACAAAGGAATCTTCGGTACCTTAAATTTTCCTTTGTTTACTACATACTACGCAGAAATAAAAAAAGTGTTCATAAAAAACACTCTTTTCAATTATTTTAATAACTTGCGCCAACTTTATATCTGATCATCTTTTTGAGTTCGTCTATATTTGTTCCCTTTTTTGCCTCCACATAACAAGTATCATAAGGATATTTTACTAAAGCTTCTCTTTCTTCCTCGGTTATTTTATCAATTTTATTGTACACCAGAATAACCTTCTGAGGGTCGACATTCAATTTATTCAACTCCTGT
>JAFVPU010000212.1 GCA_017505165.1 Clostridia bacterium | reverse complement strand
TCTATAGGCTTTTGTTCACACTCTTTGACAAAGTCCAAAATTTCATCAAAGGAATTTAATCCTACAAGTGTACCCAACTTCTTCCCAGATCTAAAGCACATAATTGTAGGCACACTGAAAACACGATATCTAGCAGCAATGTCATGACAATCATCAACATCTACCCCATAAAAATTGACATCTTTCAATTTTTCATCAACTTTTTCAAGTATTGGTCTGATACGTTTGCATGGCATACACCATGTTCCGAAAAAATCAACTACAGAAACTGTATCATCACTTATTACCTGATCAAAAGTAACACTATCAATATCTTTCATAATTACTCCTCAATAATTTTGTTTAACACACGTGCACAAATTACAGTAGCCATATTCACTGGATAGTATACCACGCTGGCGATAAAATTGCAATCAAATTTGACAGCTTTTTGTTTAGTGTAACAAACTTCAAGTTTTTTTATACCTTCTTTTACACAATATTTTCTTATTATTTTAGCCAAGGGGTCATAACTTGTTTTGTGTATATCTGATATCTCAAATTGAGGAATTTCGTTATATCTATTCCCTGCGCCCATAGCACAAATAAGATATTTATTGTGCTCTTTTGATAATTTTATTATCAACTGTTTTGCTTTTATATCGTCGACACAATCAATTATGTAATCATATGATGAAAATTCGATCTGCTTCGAATTCTCCGTACAAAATTTTATAGGATACTTATTTATTTTCAAATTTGGATTAATCTTTAATAATTTTTTTGCCATTTCATCAACTTTGAGTTTGCCAACATTTTTCGAATTAGCAACAAGTTGCCTATTGATATTTGTTATGTCAATTGTATCAAAATCAACAATACCGATATGATGAATACCTGAACGGACCAAGAACTCTGCGACCGCACTACCCACTCCACCAACGCCAAAAATTAAGACACTACTTGTCATAATCTTTTCTTGTTTTGCAGTGTCTAACATTGTGAAATATCTAGTCAAAAATTCAGTATTATAAAACATATTTTTTGAAATCATGTGTATGAATTAATTCTTTCATTGTACTAGTAACAAAAGCCTTGTCGATTGTGAGCTTAAACATAGGATTATTGCTACTTGCATTGAACGAAACGTCTTCAAGTAGAGTCTCCATAATAGTTTGAAGACGACGAGCTCCAATATTTTCACTGGTTTCGTTTTCAGCAACAGCCAAAGATGCGATAGCTTCAATAGCATCATCAGTAAATTCAAGATCTATATTGTCTACTTTCAATAATTCCTGATATTGTGTAGTGATTGCATTTTGCGGAATTGTGAGAATTTTCTTGAAATCATCTTTTGTCAAACTATTGAGTTCAACTTGGATTGGGAAACGTCCTTGCAATTCTGGAATCAAATCACTAACGCTTGAAATATGGAACGCACCGGCAGCAATAAATAGTATATAATCCGTATGAATTACACCATATTTAGTGTTAACAACACTACCTTCAACAATTGGTAGTATATCTCTTTGAACACCTTCACGAGATACATCTTGACCACCACCGCTCTTTTTTGCACTGGCTGCGATCTTGTCAATTTCGTCAATAAATATAATACCTTCTTGTTCTGCACGATAGATTGCTTCTTTGTTGAGTGTCTCTGGATCTATCATCTTGTCGCATTCTTCGTTCATGAGCATATCTCTTGCACGAGACACTGGCATTTTCTTAAGTTTTCTTGGAGCACGCATCATACCATCAACAAGTTGTCCGATATTGATTTCTGCTCCAATTCCTTCCATGATATTGATTTGTTTTGGTTGTTCTTTCACCTCAACATCAATAGGATCATTGTCATAAACTCCTGCATTGTATTCTTCATAGAATTTTGCTCTGAATACTTCTGTGTCCATATCTTCTGGCTTATTAGCTTTCTTGAGCGGATATAAAATATCTGTTATTTTCTTGTCAACTACAGTTTTTGCTTTTGCTGCAATTTTGTCGTTGAATTCCTTTCTTACAATACGAATTGAAGCTTCAACAAGGTCTCTAACCATACTTTCAACATCACGACCGACATAACCTACTTCAGTATATTTTGTTGCTTCAACTTTTACAAACGGAGCATTAACCAACTTCGCAAGCCTACGAGCAATTTCAGTTTTACCAACACCTGTAGGTCCTTTCAATATAATATTTTTAGGTGTTATTTCATCACTAACCTCTTTTGGAAGTTGACTTCTTCTATATCTATTTCTAAGTGCTATTGCGACTGCTCTTTTTGCCTTTGCTTGTCCTACAATATAATTGTCAAGATTGGCTACAATTTCTTTACATGTCATCATATTACACCTCCTCAACAACATAATTACTGTTAGTAAACACACAGATATCAGATGCTATTTCCATTGATTTTATAGCAATATCCTTTGCAGACAAGTCTGTGTTCCTAATGAGCGCTTTTGCAGCAGATAATGCATAATTGCCTCCGCTTCCGATTGCACACACACCATCATCTGGCTCAATAACATCTCCCATGCTTGTCAAGATAAATAGGCTATCTTTATCAGCAACAATCATAAGTGCTTCCGTGTTTGATTTCACACCGTTACGAATGCTTTTTGCATACTCTACCGAACTTCTCATAAGACTTCCACTATATTTGTTGAGCATTTTTTCAAACTCCTCGCACATAGCAAACGCATCAGCTGTTCCACCTGCAAAACCAACAACAACTTTGTTGTCGTACAATCTTCTCACTTTGTGGGCGGTACCTTTGAGAATCACAGATTGACCCATTGTTACTTGTCCATCACCAGCAATAACAGTCTTTCCATCTTTCTTGACTGCTACGATAGTAGTTCCTCTAAATTGTTCCATATTTACTCCTTGTTTATATATTCTTCGATTTCTTTTATGGATCTATAATAATACATTTCGTTTCGTTTCTTTTTGTCTCTTTCGTCTATTGCATTCAAAATACCGAAATTCGCATTTATTGGTTGAAAATGCTCATGGTCGGCATTGATTAGATAATTATAAAGCGCTCCAATAATAGTGTCAGCTGAGAATTTTACCAATGGTTTGCTCTCTATCATATTGACAACATTTATCGCACAATACAATCCGCTTGCAATACTTTCAACATATCCTTCAACTCCGCTTAATTGTCCTGCAATAAATATATTATTGTCATTTTTAAGCCTTGAATATACATCAAGACATTTTGGAAAATTGACAAAATTGTTGGTATGCATAACTCCATAGCGTAAAAATTCCGCATTTTCAAGTCCAGGAATCAAACGAAACACACGTTTTTGTTCCGGAAATGTAAGGTTGGTCTGAAATCCAACCATATTATACATTGTAGCAGAATTATTTTCTTTTCGCAACTGAACAACAGCATAAGGTCGTTCATTTTTGTGCGGATTTTTGATTCCTACAGGCTTGAGAGGACCAAATCTTATTGAATCCATGCCTCTTTTTGCCATAATTTCAATCGGCATACAACTTTCAAAGATGTTTTTCTTCTCAAATTCATGAAGTTCTGCAGTCTTTGCATTTATAAGTTCGTTGTAAAAAGCGAGATATTCATCTCGATCCATAGCACAATTGAGATAATCTGCATCACCCTTGTCATATCGTGTCGCAAAAAATGCTTTGTCATAATCAATGCTATCTGCACTGATAATTGGTGCCGCAGCATCATAAAAATATAAAAAATCACTTCCTATTTTTTCTTTGAGAGCATCACACATATTTTCGGTCGTCAAAGGACCTGTTGCTAAAATTGTGATTGCATCTGGTTCAAAATAGTCAACATCTCGAGTGTAAAGGGTTATGTTTTCATCTTGTTTCAACATTTCAGTGATTGTGTGAGAAAATCTTTCTCTGTCAATTGCCAACGCATGTCCAGCTGGAACACGACAATCATAAGCAACTTTGAGCAAAGTGCTATCAAGAGCCAACAATTCCTTTTTCAACACTCCACTCGCAGTAGTTATATCCTCACTTTTCAATGAGTTGCTACACACTATCTCTGCATAATCTGTCGAATGATGAGCAGGACTCATTTTCTCTGATTTGATATCAAAAAGATTGACTTTGTATCCCCTTTTTGATAGATACAAAGCCGCCTCGCTTCCAGCAAGTCCGCCACCTATGATGTTAATCTTCTTTGACATAGGCGCATCCTTTGTTGTTACATAATATTGTTTGTTTGTTGTTTGCCCCAAACTTTTTGAATAAATTTTTCCCACATTGCGGACATTTTATTTCAAGAGGTAAATCCCAAGCTATATAATCACATTCTGGATAGTTGTCGCATCCAAAGAACAACTTTCCTCTCTTGCTATGTTTTGCAGAAACTGTTTTGCCACATTTTGGACATATTCCTGTTTCTGCTATTTGTTCTTCTTTGTTTATCAAATTTCTCGTATTTTTACATTGTGGGAAATTTGAACAAGCTAAGAACTTGCCAAACTTTCCTTCACGAATAAGCATGTTTGAGCCGCACTTTTCACATTTTTCATCAGTTTGTTCAGGTGGAGCTTTTGGTAGAGCTACTCCCATTTGTTTGCTAGCATATTCTAAACGTGTGTTAAATCCTTGATAGAATTCATCTACAAGTTCTTGCCATAGATGTTTTCCTTCCTCTATATCATCAAGCTTTTTCTCCATTTCGGCGGTAAACTTAATGTTCATTTCATCTGGAAAATATTCCTCCAAATATTCGGTAACTTTGGTTCCTAATTCGGTCGGAAGAATGTTTTTCTTCTCGGTTGTAACATATTCTCTGTTGAATAATGTCATTACAGTTGCTGCATATGTAGCAGGTCGACCAATACCTTGAACTTCCATTTCTTTAATCAAGCTCGCTTCTGTAAATCTTACTGGCGGTTTTGTAAACTTTTGTTCTGTCTTGATCGCATTCTTTTTCACTATTTCATCAACATTTAAAGATGGAATATTGATCTTGTTTTTGTCGTCATCACTGACTTTATACATTTTTGTATAACCGTCGAATATTAATGCTTTTCCACTCGAACGGAATTTATATCCGTTGGCAACAATATCAACTGTCAAACTATCGTATTCTGCATTTGACATTTGACTTGCCAAGAAGCGTTTGAACACCAATGTATACAAACGCAAATATTGATCATCAATCTTACCTTGCAAATACTCTGGAGTATATTTCAAATTGATAGGACGAATTGCTTCGTGCGCATCCTGTGCTCCAGCCTTTGATGAGTGATTGTTGAATGTTTTTGGTGCGTATTTCTCACCAAAATTATTAACAATAAACTCCTTAGCCATGATTTGAGCATCTGTGCTGACACGAGTTGAGTCAGTACGGATATATGTAACAAGCGCTGTCTTGCCTTCACCGGCAATCATAACTCCTTCATATAATGATTGAGCACATTTGGTGTATTGACTGAGCGTCATCTTAAGTTTGCTGACTGCATCTTGTTGCAAACTACTTGTTATATAAGGAGCTGGCGCTTTTGAAATCGCTACTTGTCTCTTTACGTTTTTCACCACATATTCGGCATCAACGATTTCGCTGAGGACTCCATCAACCATTTCTTTTGAATTAAGTTCAATTTTCTTATCATTGAATTGAATAAGATCTGCTTTGAACTTCTCACCTTTGCTTTCAAGTTCAGCTTCAACGTCCCAATATTCCTTTGGAACGAATCCTTGGATCTCTTTTTCTCTGTCTACAACCAATTTAAGTGTAACAGATTGGACACGTCCTGCGCTGAGTTTGCTTCTTATTTTACGTGAAAGAAGTGGACTAAGTTTGTAGCCCATAATTCTATCCAATATTCTTCTGCCTTGTTGAGCATTGACCAAATCTTGATTTATAGTTTGAGGATTTGATATACTTTCAAGAATAGCTTTTTTGCTTATTTCATTGAACGCAGTTCTTACTGGAGCATTTTTATCAAGTCCCAAAATTGTTGCCAAATGCCACGCTATCGCTTCTCCTTCTCTATCCGGGTCGGTTGCAAGATATATTGCTTCGGCATTTTTTACCATCTTTTTCATGCTTTCAACGATAGATTTCTTGTCTGGTATTATCTCATATGTTGGTTCATAATTGTTGTTGATATCTATTGCAAAACTCTTGGCTGGCAGATCTCTCACATGTCCTTTTGTTGGGAATACTTTGTATTCACTTCCAAGATATTTTTCAATAGTCTCCTTCTTACCAGGTCCTTCTATAAATACTAACTTCATCAATTCTCCTAAATCTTAATCTATATTCTTGTTCTTAATCTAATTTCTTTTCTATTTCTATTATGTATGGCAATATATCTAAAATTGAATCACTAAATATTGTATTGTGCCATATTTGTTTGTTTTTGTAATTAGCACCATCTGGATTGAAACAAAGAGTCCTCACGCCTGCTTTGTATACATCTTCATCATTTGCGCCATTGCCTACAAACAACAATTCATTTGGACTGATTTTGTGTTTTTTCAACAAAATATTTACGTATTCATCTTTGTT
>JAFVPU010000022.1 GCA_017505165.1 Clostridia bacterium | reverse complement strand
GGGTGAATTATGAATATATTTAATAAAGTCTATGACTTTTTAGATTCGTTCAGTGGAACATTAAGTTACAATTATATATTCCTTTTTTCTGTAGGTTTATTTACAATTGTTGCTTTTAGTATTTTGATTTCCACTTCAAAATCTTATGAGTCAAAGTTGGTAAAGGCGATAGATATGTTTAATACATATTTTGCTGAGTATCCTCAAATCAATGATGAAACTCTGGTTATGTTTAACAACAAGATGAAATCAAACAAGGTTCCAAGATTGTTACGTAAGCAATGGCAACAATATGTTTTGTATAGAGATAAGAAAGCGAGCGATTATATGTCGTTTGAACTTTGTGTGTCAGAGCCGATTAAAAACAGTTCATTCAAACGTGATATAACAACATTGAATATTATCACATATATTACTGCTGTGTTGGCTTTGTTATTCAATTTGTTTGAGTCATATCAACAAGAAGTATATACAGTCTTCAAATATTGTTTGATAACACCATTGGTGATTTTATTATTGAATTTCATAGTTACTATTTTCTTGAATGTAAGACATAATGCAATAGTTAGTGATTTGCAAACAAGCTATCAATATTTTGAAGTAAACATTGACAAGGCAACAAAAACATTGCCAGAATACATTGACTACGAAGTGTTGTTTGATAGAGAAGAAATCAAACAAGGTATTCCAATCTTGTATGCATATTTGCAAAAACGTGCTGATGAGGAACAAAAAGAACTTGAAAGAGCAAGACTTAAAAATGTTGAACATGAGAAATTTAACTTTGATGAATCTGGTGTTGAAAGTGCTCTTGTTTTGGAACGTGCAATGCAAGAAGCAGAAAACTATATTGCAGAACGTAAGAAATTGATGGAAGATATTGAACAAATCAATGCTGATATCGCTCAAGAAGATTTGAACTTCCGTGAGATTACGAAAGAGTATCAACGTCAAATGCAAGTTAGTAAAGAAACATTTGCAAACTTCAAAGCTCAACTTGAGGAAGAAACTTCTACTATTTCAATCAACTACTTGAAGAAACAACAACAACAAGAATTGGATAGACAAAGAAATCTCGAACGTGATTATGATACAGCAAGCGATAGACACAAAAAGGTTAATGATGAATATTTAGCAGAACTCAAATCTGTTGAAGAAGAAATTGCAGATGCAAGAAAAGATTTGGAAGAAGCTATGATGAGCGAATTTGCTACTTATAGTGCAAAAGTTTACAAAGAGGCAGAAAAAGTTGCTGCAGAAAGAGAAGCTTCAAAAACAAATAAACTTAAAGGTCAAATAGAAGATCTTGAAGAAGTTATTGTCTCTAAAGATAATGAAATAAATGACTTATACAATAAAGATCAATCAATCAATGAGAAGATCAATGCGATTACAGACAGGGTTGGTGAAGCAATCAAAAGTTCTGTGAATGATAAACCAGAACAACAAACAATAAATGCAAAGAAAGATCAATTTGGTGAACTGAAACAAAAAGTAGCTGATGCTAGAGAAAATGATAATTTAACTCAAGAAGATGAAGAAGATGATGACATCTTCAATAATAGCTTCTTTGATGATGAAGAAGAAACTGTTCAAACACCAATTACTGAAGAGCCTGAATATGAATATAGACCTCCAATCATGGTTGACGAACAAGAGCCAGAACAAAACGATTTGAATAATCAACAATCAGAAGCTACAGAAGAAGATGATGACTTTGATTTTGATGAAGAAATTGATGAGTTTGAATTCAAGTTCGAAGATGACGAAGATGAAGAAGATGAGCAAGAAGGACAGGAAGAAGGGGATTCTGGACTTGATGAATTGTTCAATGAGGAATCTATAGAAGATTCAGTTGATAAAGGGGAAACAACTGAAGAAGTCTCTACCACAAAAGTTGAAAGCAAACCAAAAGGCAAGCGTGGTCGTCCGAGAAAAGTTGTTACAGAAACAAAAGTGGCAAAATCGGGAAAACGTCCAGGCAGACCAAGAAAGACTGAATCAAAAATTGAAAGTAAACCAAAAGGTAAGCGTGGTCGTCCAAGAAAGGTTGAAGCAACTAAAGTTGTTGCAAAAAAGAAAGGTCCAGGCAGACCAAAGAAAGTTGAAACAACTAAAACAGTGAAATCTTCAAAAGGTCCAGGTAGACCGAGAAAGATTGTATCAACAGAAACAATCACAAACAAGAAGGGTCCAGGTAGACCAAAGAAAACAACTGTTCAACCGGTTCAAACAGGCAAGAGACGTGGACGTCCAAGAAAGACAGAAATTACTTCTCGTGCGGTTGATCTAGACAAGGTTTTGAAAGAAATCAATGATGCAATTGCGATTGAAAATAGCAAAATTGAAAAGAGCAAAAAGGCATTGGAGAAGAAAACAAAAATTTCAAAAAGAAAATAAATAAAAAGAATTAGGAGAAAATCCTAATTCTTTTTTTACAACACAGGGAAAAATAAAAAACACTGCCTAAGCAGTGTGCTATGATTAAAATTAGTCTAGATTTTTTGAATTGGTTTTGTATTATCAATTTTATCATAAAAAGCTTTAATTATTTTTTTAAATTCATTAGGTAATTTTTTTAATGCTTTGTTTTTTAATTTTTCATCAATTCCAAACATTGCTTCAGCCATACTTCCTACAATGCAGGCATTCGTGTCTGTGTCTCCACCAAAAGAAATTGCAGTTTTGATACTTTCTTCAAAATTATTTGAATTGAAAAGAGAGTATAAACATAAATCTATTGTGTCTGCACAAGTATAATTAAATTGTTTTATAACTGGTTTTGTTATTTTTAAATTTAATTTGTTTATTATTTCTTGTTTTGACATTTGTTGTCTCGCATAAAAAATTATTAGTGCTACGATTCTTGCGCAGTTTATTGCTTCTTTACTATTATGGGAAGGAAATGTTGCAAGGTAAGAGTTTTTGATAACTTCTTCTTCGGTATTAAAGAAAAATCCAACAGGTGAAATTCTCATCATAGCACCATTACCAGAACTTTCTCCTTGACGGTTTGACTTTGTCCATTCGATAAAATTTGGAGAAAACATTGTTTTGAAGTATGGGGTATAATCTGGAAGATGTGTATTATAAATCGTTGCGTATTCTTTCAATTTGGTTTCGTATTCTACATGGTTCAAAATTGCATCAGCAACAGCAATTGTTAAAATTGTGTCATCACTAAAAAACGAATCTTTCTCAATAATGTTATTGATTTTTACAGGATGACAATTCTTGAATTGTTCAAATTCGTATATAGATCCTGCTAAATCTCCAATAATTGCACCAAACATTTTTATACTCCTTGTTTTTATAATTATATCACACTTTGAAATAAATTCAAAAGCATTCTTTAAAAAATGTGCTCCTGACAATGTATATATAAAAAATTTCTAACAAAACATAAAAAACATATTATTTTATAGGGTTCCCAAAGAAGAACAATGTTCTTCGCATGGGATAAGGAGCATTAGATTGAAGGCGCTAAATTGCGATAAAAAATCGCAAATAGCCAAAAAGCTAAATGCGACGTGATGGCGCGGAGTTAGGGATTCGAACCCCAGATACCTTTCAGTATGCCAGTTTTCAAGACTGGTGTAATCGACCACTCTACCAACTCCGCATATATTTTGTTCAT
>JAFVPU010000211.1 GCA_017505165.1 Clostridia bacterium | reverse complement strand
GCCCGTGACGACTTTTCGGCGAGCAATTTTAAATCGTTCCAAATTTGAATTCTGTTTTTTATTAAATCCATTACCCAAATACTTAAGAATAAAAATTCACAATTCAAAGAACAGGCAATTTATAAATTGTCAATCTCAAATTCAGTTCTTTCATTGCTTGATAGTAATGGCTTATTAGAAAATTTCATTGCTCAATTTGACGATAAAGAAGATATTAAATATTATGAAGAAAATAAGATCAAAGATAAAATTAACAAATGGTTAACTGGAATCAGAAATGGAAAGAAATTACTTAATAGCATACGCTATGTTAATGGAGGTTTGCTATATAACTTATTTATTACTCTTTCAAATCGTGGGTTTACAGAATTTACTTTCCAAGTTCAGCCAACAATTAGATATGGAACTGTTCAAGGATCAAATACATTTGTAAAAGTAACTCATAACATAAAACTTATTGATGAAGTAAAACAAAGAGTTATATCAACTCATACAAACGTTGTCACATTCGATGAAGACGACTTTTAAATTATTGACTTTCTATCGCATTCACAATTCCGATAATTAAGTTATCTTTTTTTTCATCATCAATTTTTGCATCATCTTGATGTTTGCTTGATCTCATACAGCATGATCTAAATAATTTTGATCCACAACTGACGCAGCATTTGCATTTATTAACACATGAAGTAACTTTTGAACATTTAGAGCCCATTGATGAACTTTGTTTTATGAAAAGAAAATGAATAAAGTATATTTGGCCCTTCTTTTAATCACAATTGTGATAGCGATTATTATTATAGCTCTCGGTATCACAATAAAAGTAACAAAAAATATAGAATGTTTCACGACAGAAGAGATAGAAAGCAAATTGAATATACCAAGTGATAAAGTCAAAAAAGACCATGAAAAAAATAAAAGCATTCATAATAAAAATAAAAACGTATTAGTTGGTGATATAATATTCATGTCAAAAGAGCATAAAACCGAAGAAGGAAAGAAATACAAACCAACTTTTACTGAAAATGGATGTGAATATTTGCTTATAAAAGATAATCAAAAGTTTAATTTCTCAGGATCTAAATATAAGGATTTTGTAGAAAAATTCCTTGATGGTCAAGAAGGGGAATATATAATTCACGTGGGTAGTGGAGCGATTGGTTCAGGATCAAAGCAATCATTTGAACTAGGAACTGGCAACAAAAATAATACAATAACTTTCAAAAAGATTGGAGAAGATAAAGTTGTTGAATTTAAAGATGCGATTATAACATCGGATGAAATATTTAAGTCAACAGCAATTGCTCCATACTTCTTTACAAGATCACAAAATTCTAATATCGAAACTCCATGGTTGGAAAAGCCTATGGAAATTAAAGCCAATCTCGATGTCGATATAAAATCAGTTTTGCCAAATGGCAAGGTGTATCTTTATGTCTGTATTTCGACCATATCTGATTAACTTTTTAGTATAATGAAATGGATTCTCAGCAGCCTAAACTCGCAATTCCAACTGATAAAAAAACTACCATTTGGTTTGGCATAATTTTATGCTTCATTGGTGTGATAATCGTAACGCTGACAATTGTTGTTGCAGTACTTTCAGCAACAGCCTATAATAAAAAAGGAGGAATAGTCAGAGTTGTTGTTCCTCAAGCAAACCAATATCAATTTAAATTCGAAGAACCAGAGAAAGAGGTTTCAACAAAGTCGATAAAAGCTCAAGACTTTTTAGAAAATAATTCACAAAGTGAATAATTTAGTCGTCTTCAGCGGCAACGATATATGGAATGACATATAAATGGTTTATCATTTTTTTGTCAAATTCTACCGTAGCTTTTGTTAATATTTGATTTAATCCTTTCATATTTATAGGTTTTGTTTCCGTCCCAAGTTTACTTGATTTATACCAGATACTTGTCGGTCCAGTTATCAAACCATACGTTTTCCTATCATCAGTTGTTGCTCCGGTTGCAATTGGGCCTCGTTTAGATAATTCTTCATTAAATCTTGTAAACACCTTACTTTTATTTTTACTTGTTTCATTATTTTTATCATAAGACGTTTGCTTAAGAATATCATATTTTATTGATTCGATCTTTCCAGAAACGTTTTCTGTGTTAGATCCTCCAGTTATATCATCGCCAATAACAATTACTTTATCCATTAAATTAGGAACGTTAAATTCAATTGAATTATCTTTATTCCCAATCTTACTTAATAATTCAGGATATTCTTCACCATTGCACTCCTGTCCATCACATTTAATGAATGTATTTCCTTCGTCCTTAATTATGCCAGTGAGATTATTATCTGTGATAAAGAATACGATAGAACCAATTGGGAAAACATGATTATAATGACTTGTATCTAAATGATTTTTCATTTCAGTGACTTTGGATTTTAAATAATCAAGATCTAAATTCGTATCTGAAGTTGGAGTTATATATTTTTTAATATCACCAATGGCATATGATTCAGTCGAATCGTTAGATTCAACAACCATATACATTGCGACGGGGAAATATGGAATTTCTATATTTCCTGAGATATCGAAAGAATTAAAATCTATCTCATTTGGAATGAATTTAAATTTATTATTATTATACCAACTTTTTAATTCCTCTCTATTTATTTTTCTAGATAACTCGGTCTCAGACTGAACTTTTGCTAATTTTCTTGTATAATCTGCCCATAACTCATCATTAT
>JAFVPU010000210.1 GCA_017505165.1 Clostridia bacterium | reverse complement strand
TTTGAAAATATTCATAATTACTCCTTTAAATCATAGAGGGTGATAAAAGTGCTTGATAATTTGTGCTTGAAAAACTATTTGTTTGATCTATTGCTACATATTGATTTTTGATAATTTTTGGTTTGTTGTTACTAAAAATCTTAACCTCGTCTAACAAATGAATTCTTAGATTTTTGACACCGGAGATGGTTGCGACTTTAAGTATTGTGTTGTCTTTATTTAGAATGGTTTTTATGTCCATGAGTTTAAAAAAACATTGATTATCCAATATCATAACTGATTTTCCGTTGTAGGATAGATTGTTTCCAGTGTCAATGAAGGCGTTAATTTTTAGTGTATTTTTGCCTGATTTTAATTGTATTTTGTATATATAGTTATTGTTTAATATTTTGTTTTTTGTGTGTTTGAGCGATAATTCAAATATATAAGTCAATAATACAATGAATAAAGTTATCAATTCTAGACTATAGTTGCTTTGCATTATGATTCCACTTGTTGTAATCTGACTATTTGAAGCAAAACTCATGAGAGCGCCTCCCAAGGCGTATGTATAAACGAATAATAAAATGTACGAGAAAATAAATTGTTTTGTCTTTAAATTAAAGGAAATAAATATCATTAAAAATGAACAAACAAGTTTTAATATATTGATAAGCATTTGATCTGTCAAAAACATGGCAGAAACTGCACTGAAAACTGCACCAACTATGGCTGATGAAACCAATTTTAGATTGTTTGTACGATATTTTGTGGATACATATAATAATCTTAAGAGACAAAAATTGATTATTATATTTTGCAATAAAAATTCTTCGATATATATAGTCATAATTGAATTATACAAAAATTATTTTCACAGAGATATAAGAAAGAGAAATTGTTTTTGTTTTATTTGTCGAATAAAATAATTTTATATATTATTTGAGTTAAAGTGAATATATTTTGATCTGTTCGCCACAATAATTACGAGGTGGATATGTCAAAAAGGGTTAATATATGTGGTGTTGATACGAGCAAACTGCCGAAGTTGACTGCTGAACAGTCTCAAGAATTGTTGAAAAGAATAAAATCTGGTGATGAGACAGCAAAAGATTATTATGTATATTGTAATATGAGATTGGTTTTGAGTGTGGCAAGAAGATTTATGTCAGGAAAAGAAAATATGGACGATATATTTCAAGTTGGTTGTGTTGGACTTATGAAAGCGGTTGATAACTTTGATACTACATTGAATGTTCAGTTTTCAACATATGCTGTGCCAATGATTTTGGGTGAAATAAAAAGGTTTTTGAGAGATTCTTCGGCCATGAGAGTGAGTCGAAGCATAAGGGATACGGCGTATTTAGTTTTGAAAAGCAGAGATAAGTTGCAAGAGAATACAATGGGTGAAGTTGGCCTTGAAGATATTGCGACTGACTTGAATATTACCTTGAGAGAAGTTTATGATGCAATAGACGCTGTTTCAACTCCATTGTCGCTTGATGATTCGTTTTTTACAGAAGGGGACGAAGAAATACGTCTAGATGAGCATATTGCTGACAATGAACATTCAATTGATAAATGGATAAGTCATACAGATTTGCTTGATGCGATTCAGCATCTTGATGATAGAGAAAAGCAAATTTTGAATTTGAGATATTTTGAAGGTCAAACACAAATGGAAGTAAGTAACAACGTTGGAATATCTCAAGCTCAAGTGAGTCGTCTCGAAAAGAATGCCCTAGAACATATAAAGAAATGTTTGTAAACTAAATATCAACCAAAAGCGTTTTCGACAAATTTATGTTGAAAACGCGTTTTTTCTTTTATTATTTCAAAATTATTATGACATAATTTGTTTGAATGTTTCATTTGATATGGTAGTATAGGACGGTAGATATCTATGAAAGTGCTTTTTATCAAGAAAGCAATAATAAAAGTTGTAATTAGTGTTATAGCATTCTTATGCATTTTTGCAGTAAATCAATATGTTTTGCCTGTAAGTGCGGTGTATTTTAATTCAACAAAAAGATTGTTGCCAATTTATTCAGTTGAAACTGAGGAAGAAAAATTGGCTATATCTTTTGACGCTGCATGGGGTGCTGATAAGACAAGGGAAATCATGAATATTTGCGATAGTTATAATGTAAAAGCAACATTTTTCCTTGTTGGTTTTTGGGTGGATGAATATCCTGATATGGTCAAGGAGATTTACAATAGAGGGTATGAAGTTGGGATTCATAGCGATACGCACCCTGATATGACAAAACTATCAAAAAAAGAAATCAAGCAGGAACTTGAAACAAACATCTCCAAAATTGAAGAATTGACAGGATGTAGACCAAAATTGTTCAGACCTCCTTATGGATATTATAACGACGAATTGATTGAAGTTTGCGACGATTTGGATATAAAATGTATTGAATGGAGTGTTGATAGTCTTGATTGGAAAGGTCTTGGTGCTGGTGAAATTTCTGGTAGGGTAACTTCAAGGGCGGATAAAGGTGATATTGTATTATTTCACAATAATTCAGACAATATTTTGCCGGCATTAAAAAGTGTGTTGGAATACTATAAACTAAAAAAAATAAATATAGTACCGATTGGAGAACTTATATATTACGAAAACTATGAGATAAATCATCAAGGTACACAAATTAAAAAATAAAGGAGAGAAACAAATGAGTGAAGAATATTTAGATGACAACAAAGTGATTTTGCAAGGAGAAGTTGATACTGAACCTGAATTTAGTCATATCTTGAATGGAGAAGAATTTTTCCAATTCAATTTGAAAACAAAAAGATTGAGCGAGGTTGAAGATATAATACCTATTTCGATTTCGTCAAAATTGAAGGATGCTTATAATATAAAAATTGGCGACAAGATTGCAATAAAAGGCCAGTTTAGAAGCTATAATAAAATGGAAGAAGGAAAAAGCAGACTTCTTTTGAGAGTGTTTTGCAAAAATATCATGAATTTTGATTTGGAACAAAACTCAAATCAGATTGAATTGAATGGTTATATATGCAAAAAACCAATATATAGAATAACGCCATTCTCAAGAGAAATTTGTGATGTTTTATTGGCTGTGAATAGAAACTTTGGAAAATCTGATTATATTCCATGTATAGCATGGGGGAGAAATGCGCAGTTAGTTAATAGTTTGCCTGTTGGGTCAAAAATAAGTTTAATAGGAAGAATTCAAAGCAGAGAATACACTAAGAAAATAGAAAACACTGATGAGAGTGTTAAAAAGGTTGCCTACGAAGTATCTGCTTCAAATGTATGTGTTTTAGAGAATGAAAAAACCCAAGAAATCTAAGGTTTTTTTTCTTATTTTAGAGAAATTGATTATTTTACAAAAACATATAATATTTTACAAAAATGTCAAATAAAAAAGAAAATGTTCGATAAATATTATTAAAACTATCGAACATTTAACAGTATTTTGTCGAATTTTGTAAAAAAATGACATATATGCTTGACTTTTGATATTTAAATATAATATACTCATTTCAAATTTTCAGGGGTGAATATGATAACAAATTATGATAGTGAAGCAATTGTAAAAATTTATAGAATGCTTTCAAAAAAATGTGATGTAATCGATCGTTTTATCAATAATCATGCATATTATTTTGGACCTTATACTGAAGAATTTGGTGCTAGTGATGTTTGTAATAATATTATTGACTTGATCACAAGAAAAAACCAATTGATAAATCTTAAAATTATTGTTGATAATGCAATCAATGGTGATAAAAAAGTTGATTTAAAACCATTTGAAAAGACATTGAATAAATTCTTAACTTCGATAGAAGAAAAGTTTGTTTCTCAACAAGAAAAAATTAACTCTCTTGAATCAAAACTTGAGGGACTAATGACTATCATAGAAGAAAAAGATACTGCTCAGCTAACTAAAAAGGTTGGTGGTATGGATAGGCAAATCGCTAAATTAAATAAAAGTATAGAAAAAATAGCATCACATGTTGTTGAAAAATAAATTAGAAAAAATAAAAATTAAACTTGATAATGATAGCGTTCTTACTTCATTGGAAGAACGCTATTGCTATGCTCAAGAT
>JAFVPU010000209.1 GCA_017505165.1 Clostridia bacterium | reverse complement strand
TTTCTTTTCACGATAAGATAAGCGATCTTTTAACACAGAGGTGTTGTGTCTGTTCTCTACTCGTTCTTCAACAAAATACACACGTTTGCTCGTGTTATAAACATAGTCGTATGTTTGGTTGAAATCCGAATTGATAACAGTTATCTGACCCCACTGCTCATCGTGAATCTTTTTAAGTTTTGCATCTGTACAAATGACCTGACCAGTTACATCTGAAAAAATAATAAGAGAAATGTTTTTTGATTTAAATTCAATCACATCGTAACAATGATGAAAGTCTTTATTACTAACACCATTCACAGCAAATAATATCATTCTAAGTTGTACATCATTCTCGTTGAGAATTGATGGAACAGCCGGTGTTATGTGGATAGTATAATCTTCATGTTCCTCATCAAGTCTATCCGTGTTGATATTAATTGACGCTACAGTTGTTTTACGTCCATTAACAAGACGTATTCCAAGTAGTTGCCTGTGATTGAATGTATAGAATTCAATGTATTCCGTTGCAGACAAATACACTTTAAACCCATTCATATCTTTTTTTATAGCAAGAGTTTTAAACGGAATATCATTTTGTGTGATGTCCAGTTTGCCTCTTGCAAAAGTATTACTATCAAAAGTGTATTTGAATTCATATCGATTATCGTCAATCAAGATGTCATATTCATAGTTATTTTCATGAATAGCAGTCTTGATAGCTGAGACTTTATGTTCGCTATTCTCAGTATAGTTGTTCTTCAAAGTAAGTTTGGCGACCACAGATGTGGCACACCACAAAAAAGCATGATCCATGATACCTCCTATGGATATTAAGGTATTTGTATAGGATGTTTTGGAGGTAGAAACCGCGGCATGCTATAGTACATTTTACAAAGGAGAATGCTTATGAACAATGTTCTTGATATTGTATTAACTCGTATAAAACTCGCTATACCACGAGAACTACTTGATCTTACATTTACTGTAAGAGAGCCACATGAAAAAGGCTATCCGGTTGAACAAATGGTTCTTGAAAAAGTTGTTCGTGGTATTGTTCGTAAAGAAGCAAACATTTATGGTGGTAAACAAAAAAAGATTGTTTTACTTCCAGAATACAGAGAAGAAATTAAATTCGATAAATCAGACGCATACACCTTTACTGGTCCTTTTAGTTTGTATCGCATACCTCCTTGTGAAAGAGAAGGACAGGCTATCGTTGATGTCGATGGTTTAACATATCGAGGTAATTATGCAGGATATGTTCAGCATGTTAATGGTTGGGCAGGTGGTGCTGATGTGAGCACAGTCGGTGCAGGGCTTATGGATAGTCATACATTTGCATCTCATCCTCCTCGTCCTAACGTAACCCTATTAAGTGGTGATTTAGTTAGATTAACCCCTTCACAGCATGCTACTATTATTTGGATATTGCACTGTCGAATCGGTTATGATGAACAATTTACAAACTTGAATCCTCAGGCTATAGATAGTTTTATTGAACTCTGTATAGCTGCAACTAAGATGTATGTGTATAACAAACTCGTTATACCTACAGATAAAGCGTGGATCGAATCTGGTTATGAGTTGAACAGTTACAAGATTGAACTTGATAGATATCAAGATCAGGCTGATAGATACAGAGAACTACTTAAAGAGTTCTGCGGCGGAGCACAAATGGACCCCGAACGCGTCGCTCAGCTCCTACCTTACCTTCTTTAACAAAAAAGAAACTAACAGGTAGACATATGTCTACCTGTTAGTTATACGAATATTACTTCGTTTTCTTTTTCTTTCTGCTGGTGTTGACACAACGGTCAACCCAGCGATATTTTACCTCATCGTAACTGAGGTTGA
>JAFVPU010000208.1 GCA_017505165.1 Clostridia bacterium | reverse complement strand
GAGATCTATCATATCCCATATTACCATTGATACGATAATCAAAATATCTATCTATATCTTTATGATCTTTCAGATACTTTTCTATATCAGGATAATTATCGTGGAATAAGACATACAAATGAGTATTATATATTCCATGAGATCCACAACAGAATTCTGTTTTGTATCCTTTGAGATTAAAGCCTCTAATTATATCTTCCATTGGTTTATCAATCTCTATACATTTTTTATCATGCTCATCACAGTCAATATCTTCATTATCGTTGCCAGATTCAAACATGTTTTTGAAACATACAGGACAAAGATATACGGATTTGTGCTCTTTATCATACTTTGAATTTATTGTATCCTCAAATATTCTCAGAATATTTTTGAGTTCATTTTCTGTAGTATTTAGTGTGAACACGAATCTTATTGTCGTAATCTGAAATGTTGTAAGGCCGAATGCATCTATATGCGGAATATTCATTTTTAACCTGATATCAGATACATAATTCATATAATATCCAAGATTCTTTTGCAATTTTTTCGAAATCCAAGCTCCAGTTTCAAGATCAATGCGCATTCTCCATGTAAAAGAAACAAATCCTTTTTCGCTTCTTGATATATAACACCATGTGGTATTGCCATCAATACTCATATTTTTCTTTGCAATTTCTATGAGTTCTTTTCTTGTCATATTTGTGATAAATTTCTCCATTTTTATTTTTCCTCCTTAGAATATATTTCTACATATCAAAGCTATAATATCTTATTGTAAAATTTAACATTTTATATTAAATTTAACTAACGAATAAAATTTAAATGTTTAAGGAGGACTAACTTTTTATGGAAGCACCATTTCAGTACAATTCTGCTACTATAAATATTAACACAGATGCTACACTTGCTGCTATCTTATCTTGATTCTCTGATGATTACATTATGGATGTAATTCATACATCCATTGACAATAAATTTAGACCATATGATCCGTTTTCTCCAAACGTTGTTCACTCATATGAGACTCAATTTAAACATTTGACCGATGGATTTACCGCAAACGCAGACCAAATCGCTGCTGTAAGAAGAGACACATATATCAATATCATCAATACTCTTTGCAACAGATACAATCTTGTATTTAATTATTCTGATGATACAGATTTGTATTCTGCTGCTTTTTATCTGTATGATTTCTTGGTAGCAAACTTTACCAGATACATCATAACGTTCTATACAAATTTTCTTGTATATGAAAAAGATTCTATCTACAAAGCATTTAATCTCGGAGAATCAGTCATTCCGATCACATATAGCAAGAAGCTGTTTAAGAATCCTCAGCTCGCTGCTATTCATGGAAACATATCTACTGTATTATCTGGTATGTCTTCATTTGATATTGATTTATGGGGAATCTTATCAATGATATATGCTGATAATAAGGTTGCACTATATATCAATAGTCTGGTTACCGATAAGGGTAACTTCTTTAAAAATAATTATGCGATTTATTCTTTAGATCCTAGAATTAGCCCGGAACTCCAGACTCAGATTAAACTCAGTATGCAAAATATGTATGCTGAAATGCACGACATCGATGATTATATCGTGAAACCTCCTCAACAGGAAGAGTAGATTTATTTAAGTGAAAGGGAATAGAAAATGAATATCGACAAAGCTTACGATAAGATGATTGCACAAGCAGATAAGATTGTTGAAAAACAAGAAGCTGGTACTCTGAAAGATAAAGATATCGATGACATTGTGAAGACTTTGAGAAAAACAAACGATGCCATTGAGAGAGATAAAATGGCAGAAGAAATCGAAAAGATGAAAGCCGAAGACCCGTTAGACTCTAAAGGAGAACAGGCAATCGCTACTGCTGTATATGATCCTGAAACAGGAAGAAGTATCATAATGCCAGATACTCAGGTATTTAAATCTGAAGATGTAGATTACTTCCCAGAGATTGATACATCTGGCGTTGATATTGATGAGATTCTCAATGGAGAATCTACGGAAGTAGTAGACTTTGATGAAGCGATGAAATTTCTTAACAGCGGAAAAGTTGCTGGATCTTCATCTTCATTAGAAGATATGGCTGCTATCATCAAGTGTATGAAACGCTGGGATGAGGGAGATCAGAGAAACCCATATAATGATCTTCCAAAATATGTTCAGAAGCATATTGTTTCTGAACTTTCAAAAGAAGGATTGCCAAATAATCCACAAACAAGATCTATCGCCGCAAAACAGTTCGTTAAATCTCTTGTAGAAGAATACTACATGGATAAGATGAACGTAAATATGGATAGTGTCATCAAAGAAATTGCAGACGCTAATAATGAGCTCAATTCAAAGATCGGAATGGAATCTTTTAACGTTTACAAGAAGATGATTGATACATCTAGAAAAGTTGTAAACGGAGAAGAAGCAAAAGATAAGAAAATCTATGATATCTCTAGAGGCATTTTAGCTGCTTATGATATGGATGATTTCATTGATTTCTGCCAGTCTTCTAAGTGTAAGATTAAGACATTTGATCTTCAGAAGCCTCAGAAAGTATACAACGAATTCAACCATAAGTATGTAAACCATCAGAATTCAATCAATAATATTTCTCAGGTTCCTGCAATCATTCAGAGACATATTGATATGAATTGCGATGGTGTAACTTCTGTAGCGCATTTGATTCCGATTGCGTTTTGCAAATACTGTTTTAACTTTAAGCCGGATAATG